>JADLFO010000090.1 GCA_020845455.1 Caldilineaceae bacterium | reverse complement strand
GTTTGCACAAAAGGGTCGGCTGCTTCCTCTTGTGCTTGGATTGTGACGCAACTTGGCCTTGTGCGGTACAATGCTTGGCGTTAATCACTGACTTACCCCCTAGCACCCGAAGGAGAAGACGGGATGAAGCTGGAACACGTCGCCATCAATGTGCCCGACCCGCACGCGCTCGCCCAGTGGTTTGCGGCCCATTTGGGCATGCGCATCGTGGTCTCCCAGGAAAACCCACCCTACATGCATTTTGTCGCCGATGAAGACGGCAGCATGTTGGAACTCTACAATAATCCAGTCGCCCCCGTGCCCGACTATGCCAATATGCACCCGATCAACCTGCATATTGCCTTTGCATCGGATGCGATTGAGGAAGATCGCGCCCGTCTGATCGACGCCGGCGCCGTCGCCGTGGGCGAGATCACGACCTCCCCCGCCGGTGACAAACTGGCCTTCTTCCGCACTCCTTGGCAAGTGCCTTTCCAACTGGTGCAGCGCCGCCATCCGCTGGTCTAGGGTTCGCGCACAACGGCGGTCCTTCGGCGAAAGCGTGCGGTTGGAAAGCCGCACCTACGCGACAGCCCCCTTGCAGGGGCGTGGCTCTTGAGCCTCGGCAGCTTTTGCTCCGGGCGCGTGGGCCGGCGCGCAAAATCCGGGATGACTCATCTTCAGTCGAACTGTTGGGTCTAGCCAATCAAAGGTGTGCAGCCAGGGGGCGACTCCTTACGAAGTCAACAGCCGCGCAACCGCGGGCCGGCGCAGCACGGACGCTACACCCGTTGCGCCGGGCGACCGCCGCGCGGCGTGGGGAATAGAAAGGAAGCGAACCCTCATGCTTCATGTAGCCGAACCGACTCTCCCATTGGGCGCGACCTATCTGGGCGATGGACGCTGCCGCTTTCACCTGTGGGCCCCCCATGCCCAGCGAGTCGACCTCGTCTTGACCGGAGAGGGCGGGCGCGTCGTCGCCATGCAGCCGCGCGGCGACGGCTACTATCATCTCGTCGTCGAGGGAGTTAAACCGGGCGCGACCTATCTCTACCGGCTCGACGGCGGCCAAGAACGGCCTGACCCGGCCTCGCGCTATCAACCGGAGGGGGTCCACCGCGCCAGCGCCGTGATCGACCCTGACTTTGCCTGGACCGATCACGGCTGGCACGGCCTGCCCCTCCAACGCTATATTCTCTATGAACTGCATATCGGGACTTTTACGCCCGAAGGAACCTTCGACGCCATCATCCCTCGGCTGGACAGCCTCCAGGAGTTGGGCATCACCGCCATCGAGTTGATGCCCGTGGCCCAGTTCCCAGGCAGCCGCAACTGGGGCTATGACGGCGTGCATCCCTTTGCGGTGCAGAACTCCTACGGTGGGCCGGATGGCTATCGCCGTCTGGTGGATGCCTGCCACGCGCGCGGGCTGGCGGTAGTGCAGGATGTGGTCTATAACCACCTGGGGCCGGAGGGCAACTATCTGAGCCAGTTTGGCCCCTACTTCACCAGCCGTCACAAAACGGTCTGGGGCGACGCCGTCAACTTTGACGGGCCGGACAGCGATGAGGTGCGCCGATTCTTTATCGACAACGCCATCTATTTTCTGCGCGACCTGCATGTCGACGCCCTGCGGCTGGACGCGGTCGACGCCATCTTGGACTTTTCCGCCACCCCCTTTCTGGAAGAACTGGCTGCCGTCGTCGACCAAGCCGCCGTGCTGCTCAACCGTCAGCTCTGGCTGATGGCCGAAACCGCACAGAACGACGCCCGCTGGATCACCCCGCGTGAAATGCGCGGCTATGGGCTGCATGCCCAGTGGAATGACGAGTTTCACCATGCCATCCATACCCTGCTCACCGGCGAACAGCGCGGCTATTACATTGATTATGTCGAGCCAGACGGCGCGGTGCGCGCCGCCAATTTGGCCAAGGCCCTGGCCGGCGGCTATGTCTATTCGGGTCAATATTCGCGCTATCGACGGCGGCGGCACGGCAATTCGTCGCGCGCCGTTCCCCCCTATCGCTTTGTGGTCTGCATCCAAAACCATGACCAGGTGGGCAACCGCATGGTAGGCGATAGGCTCTCCGCCCTCGTCTCCTGGGATCAACTCAAGCTGGCGGCGGGCGTGCTGCTGCTTGCGCCCAACCTGCCCTTGCTCTTTATGGGTGAAGAATACGCCGACCCCAATCCCTTCCTCTATTTTGTCAGCCACGGCGACGCCGACCTCGTCGCCGCCGTGCGCGCAGGCCGTGCCGAAGAGTTCCGCCATTTCCATCATGAGGGGTTGCCGCCCGACCCCCAGGCCGAGGAGACCTTCCGCCGCTCCACGCTCGCCTATGAACTGCGCCGCGAAGACCGCCATCAAGAACTGTGCGCCTTCTACCGCGAGCTGATCCGGCTGCGCAAGGCGCTGGCCCCGCTGCGCCATCTGAGCAAGGAGCATATGGAGGTGCAGGCGTTTGAAGAGACGCGCACCGTCGCCATGCGCCGCTGGTATGCCGACGAGGAAGTGCTGGCCGTCTTCAATTTCAGCGCCGAACCCGCCACCGTGACGCTGGCGCTGCCCGAAGGGCATTGGACTCAACTGCTCGATTCGACCGGCACACGCGCCGGCAGCCAAGAGTTGGAGCAGCCCGCCGAGATAGGCGTGCCCGCGCCGCCCCACGGCTTTGCACTCTATTGGCTGGAGGGGTCTGCCCGTGGCTAACCCGACCTCGGCCCTGCTCGCCAACGCCATCCGCCAGACGGCGGCAGAACGGCGCATCCCCGCGGCCACCTACCGGCTCCAGTTCCATCCGGGGTTCACCTTTCGCGCTGCCGCCGCCTTGACGGACTATCTGCACACGTTGGGCGTCAGCGATGTCTATGCGTCACCCATCTTTGCAGCGCGACCCGGCAGCCTGCACGGCTATGATGTCACCGACCCCACGCGCCTCAACCCGGAGCTGGGCAGCGCCGACGACTTTGCTTCGCTGGCGCTGGCGCTGCGCCGCCGCGAGATGGGGCTGATCCTAGATATTGTGCCCAACCACATGGGCATCAACGACCCGACCGACGCCTGGTGGTGGGATGTGCTGGAAAACGGCCCCAGTTCGGTCTATGCGCCCTATTTCGATATCGAATGGCAGCCGGTCAAAGACGAGTTGGAGAACCGGGTACTGCTGCCCGTGCTGGGCGATCAATATGGCGTCGTGCTGGAAAGCGGCCAACTCAAGCTGGTCTATGCCGACGGAGCCTTTCAGATCGGCTACTACGAACACCGCTACCCCGTGGCGCCGCGCACCTACCGGCAGATTCTGGAAAGCTGTTTGGCGAAACTGGAACCCGCCGCCGGCAGCGAACAAGACGCGGCCGCCGTGCTGGAACTCCAAAGCGTTATCACGGCGGTGAGCCATCTGCCGCCGCGCACCGAGACCGCGCCGCAGCGCATCGCCGAGCGCGTGCGCGAAAAAGAGGTGATCAAACGCCGCCTGGGGACGCTCTATACCACTGTCCCCGCCTTTCAGGCCGCGCTCGACGCCACCGTCGAAGAGTTCAACGGCAGGCCCGGCGACCCGCGCAGCATGGATGCACTCGACGCCCTGGTCGAAGCGCAGGCCTATCGCCTGGCATTCTGGCGCGTGGCGGGCGAAGAGATCAACTACCGGCGTTTTTTCGACATCAACGAACTGGCCGCCATCCGCGTGGAAGACCCGGAGGTCTTCGCCGCCACGCATGAGCTGGCCCTGCGGCTGCTGGTGGATGGGCAGGCCCACGGCGCACGCATCGACCACCCCGACGGGCTGTATGACCCGACGACCTATTTTAGCCATCTACAGACCACCTTTCTGCACGGCAAGCTGCGCCGGCGCTTTCCCGAAATGGATTCTGACCTGATCGACGCGGCGGTACAAGCCTGGCGCGAAGAACAGGCCGAGGCGAGCGGCCGCGCCCGCGCCGCGCTTCCGCTCTATCTCGTCGTGGAGAAGATCCTCTCCGAGAGCGAGCCGCTGCCGCGCACCTGGATGGTCCACGGCACCACTGGCTATGACTTCCTGGCCGCGGCCAACCAACTCATGGTGGATGCGGCCGGCCGCCGCGCCTTCGACCGCATCTACCGCCGCTTTGTAGAGCATGGCGAGTCGCTGGCCGAAATGACTCATAAGACCAAGATGTTGATCATGCGCGAATCGCTCAACAGCGAGATCAACGCGCTCAGCCATACGCTCGACCGGCTGGGCGAGCGCAACCGCCACTATCGCGATTTCACGCTCAACGGGCTGCGCACCGCGCTGCAAGAGGTCATCGCCTGTCTGCCGGTCTACCGCACCTATATCAACGCGCACACGGGCGGGGTCTCGGCGCGCGACCGGCGGCTGATCCAAACCGCGGTACGCCGCGCCAAGGTGCGTCGCCCCGGCATCGACGACTCGCTCTTTGACTACATCGAAGATACGCTGCTGCTGCGCAATCACAGCCGCTTTGACGCCGAAGACCAAGCGCAGTTGGCCGTCTGGGTCATGCGCTTTCAACAGTTGACCGGCCCGGTGATGGCCAAGGGCGTCGAAGACACAGCCTTCTATCGCTATTACCGCCTGACCTCACTCAACGAGGTGGGCAACCACCCTGCGGTCTTTGGCATCTCCGCCGACGAGTTTCACAAGGAGAACGGCGAACGGCTGCAATACTGGCCGCATACGATGCTCGACACCTCGACACACGACAACAAACGCAGCGAAGACGTGCGGGCGCGTATCGCCGTGCTGTCGGAGATGCCCGACGCCTGGGGCAAGGCGCTCACCCGCTGGGCGCGCATCAACGCCGCCAAGCGAACCGCACTCGACGACGAGGGCGTCGCCCCCGACCGCAACGACGAATACCTGATCTATCAAACGCTGTTGGGCGCTTGGCCGCTGAACGCCGGCGCGACGCTGCCGGCAACGGATGCCGGCGCGGGGCAAATGGAAGGCTGGGGTCTGCTGCAAGCGCCGGCAGCAGGCGAGGCCTGGCGCACCTATCGCGAGCGCATGGTGAGCTATGTGGGGAAGGCCGCCAAAGAGGCCAAGCTCCACACCAGTTGGACCAGCCCGGACGCGCCCTATGAAGAGGGGCTGTCCGGCTTTGTGCAGGCGATCCTGCAGCCGGGCACGCGCAACCGTTTTTTGCCCCTCTTTGCGCCGCTGGCCCAGACCGTGGCCTTCTTCGGGCTGTTCAACGCGCTCTCACAAGTGCTGCTCAAGCTCACCTCTCCCGGCGTTCCAGACATCTACCAAGGCAATGAGGTGTGGAATTTCAGCTTGGTCGACCCCGACAACCGCCGCGATGTGGACTATGCCCAGCGCCGCGCCCTGCTCGACGGTCTGCGCAAGCGCAGCGGGCGCGGGCGCGCCAAGCTGGCGCGCGAACTGCTGGCGTGCCTGCCCGACGGACGCATCAAGCTCTATATCACGCACATAACGCTGGGCTTCCGCCGCGACCGGCCCACGCTCTTCGCCCAAGGCGACTATCTGCCCCTGTCCGCGGAGGGCGACAAGGCGACCCATGTCTGCGCCTTTGCGCGGCAGACGGCCGAGGTCGCGGCGCTGGTGGTGACGCCGCGGCTGTCCTACCGGCTGGCAGGGGGGACGCTGCGCCCGCCGGTGGGCGCGGAGGTGTGGGCGGATACGAGCCTGCGCCTGCCCGCGGGGCTGAACGCGGCGCACTATCGCAACCTCTACACCGGCGCGCTGCTGACGCCGGTGGAGCGGGAAGGCTCACTGCGGCTGCGGCTGGCCGACGTGCTGGCCGATTTTCCGGTGGCGCTGCTCACCCCCGTCGAGATGCCGGACGAGTAGCCTGCGCAACATCCTGCGTACAGAAGCAACCATGAAGACTCAGTCTATCGCCGCTACAGTCAAGCCAATCATAGAGGGAGAACACGCGTGGATTTTGTCACCTTGGGACGCACCGGCCTGCGGGTCAGCGTGATGGGGCTGGGCTGCGGCGGGCCAAGCCGCCTGGGCCAAAGCACCGGCAGGAGTGAGGAGGAGTCGATCGCCGTCGTGCGCCGCGCCCTAGAGTTGGGCGTCAACTTAATCGACACCGCCGAAGCCTACGGCACCGAGACGATCGTAGGCAAGGCGCTGGCGGGCATGCCGCGCGCTCAACGCGATCAAATCGTGATCTCCACCAAAAAGAATGTCTTCCGCCAGGGTCAACTGGTCGGGCCGGATGATTTCGTCGCCGGTGTGGAGGGCTGTTTAGAGCGACTTGGCGTCGATTATGTCGACATCTTTCACCTGCACGGCGTGCGCCCGCAGCATTACGACCATGCGCGCACACAGATCGTCCCCGCCGTGCTGCGCCTGAAAGAACAGGGGCTGATCCGACATCTGGGCATCACCGAATCGTTTGGCGAGGACACACGCCACGCCACACTGGCGCGCGCCCTCGACGACCCCTGGTGGGACGTGATGATGGTGGGGTTCAATATGCTCAACCAGACGGCGCGCGAGCACGTCCTAGCCCGCACACGGGCGCAAAACATCGGCGTGCTGATCATGTTTGCCGTGCGCCGCACCTTGAGCGACCCCGCCAAACTGGCCGAGACCATGCAGACGCTGGCCGCCGCAGGCCAGGTCGACCCCGCGGCCTACGACCCCGACGCGCCGCTCGACTTCCTGGTGCATTCCGGCGGCGCGGCCGGTCTGACCGAGGCCGCCTACCGCTACTGCCGCTATGAGCCGGGTGTGCATGTCGTGCTGTCGGGCACGGGCAGCGCCGCCCATCTGGAGGAAAACGCCCGCTCGCTGCTGCAGCCGCCGCTGCCCGCCGCCGACGTGGCGCGCGTCAACCGGCTCTTCGCCGCGGTGGACAGCGTTTCCGGCAATTGATCGCTCCCCAAGCCCACTGATAAACCGCAAAAAATATCCAAAGGAAACCCAGGAGGAACCCCATGAGCAAACGCAAAGTCTTGGTCACCGGCGCATCGGGCTTGATCGCCTCACTGCTGCTGCCTGCCTTTGGCGAGCGCTATGACCTGACGCTGGTCGACGTGCGCGCTACCGACCGCCACGGCAATGCCATCCCCGATATGCAGATCGCGGACCTGACCAACCCCGACCGCGATGCCTATCGCCATCTCTTCCGCGGCATGGATGCCGTGGTGCATCTGGGCTTTGTGCGCCCGCAGGATCAGCGCGACCCGGATCAACGCTTCCGCGCCGAGTTCGCCAACGTACAGATGGCCTATAATGTCTATCAGGTTTCCTGGGAAGAACGCGTGCGCCGCGCCGTGGTCGCCAGTTCCAACCACGCCGCCGACTACTATGAACCGCTGATCCTCGACAACAAGATGGATGTGGTGACGCCGGAGATGCGCCCCTTCTCCGACAACTATTACGGCTGGGCCAAGGAGACCTACGAGCATCTGGGGTTTGTCTTTGCCGTGGGCAAGGTGCATGGCGAAGAAGTGACCACCAGCATCCAGGCTTCGATCGGCGCGCACAGCGGCGCTACCCTGTCCGAACGCGAGGCCGGCCGCCAGTTGGAAAATGTCCAGATCCGCATCGGCGGCCCGCGCGAGACCGACCTCGCCAACGCCACGCCCGGCGACCTGCGCACGGTGCGCCGCGCCTTGGGCGCGTATATCAGCCAACGAGACCTGGCGCAACTTTTCATTAAGAGCATTGAGGTGGACAATATCCGGGACGAAAACGGCGTGCCGTTCCAGGTCTTTTACGGCATCAGCGGCAACTCGCACGGCTTTTGGAGCATCGCCAACGCACGCCGTATCATCGGGTATGAACCCCAAGACAACAGTGAGATCAAATTCATCAACCTGCTGGCGGAGCATATCTACGCCGCGCAGGCCCAGGGCAGCGCCGAAGCGCGCGCCTAGAGTGGCAACCGACGATGCCAAGCGCACAACCCACATCTGAGTCCACTGCAACCATGCTCCCGTCGACCATCGGCGTCTACAGCGGCTGGGCTGCGTCGCTGCTGCCCGATACGCCTGCCTACTCCTGGCGCAGCCCGGCCTACAGTGATATCGACGCCTGGCGCGCCGCGGCGCGCACACAGCTTCAGGCGCGGCTGGCGCAGCCCGACACGGGCGGCGTGCCGCAGGTGCGCGTCGACGACCAGTTTGAGTACGACGGGCTGCATGTGGAGCGGCTTTCATGGCAGCTCCCCTATGGCCCGCGCACCGAGGCGATCTTTCTCAAACCTGCCGGCGCACGCGGCCCGCTGCCCGGCGTCGTCGCCCTGCACGACCACGGCGGGCAAAAATACTTCGGCGGCATCAAGATCAGCCAAGTGAGCGACAGCCCGCATCCGGTCGTGGTCGATCATCAGGCGCGCTCCTACGCCGGGATCCCCTGGGCCAACGCGCTCGCCAGGCGCGGCTATGCCGTGCTGGCGCACGACACCTTCGCCTTTGGCAGCCGCCGCGTGCGCCCCGAAGACACGATTGAACCGGTGCGCAACGGCGCGGCAGACGGCACGCTTGACGACCCCGAATCCATCGCCGCCTATAACCGCTGGGCAGGGCAGCACGAACACATCATGGCCAAGACGCTCTTTTCGGCGGGCACAACCTGGCCGGGCGTCTTTAGCGCCGAAGACCAGCGCGCCTTGGATGTGCTCTGCTCGCGGCCCGACGTGGACGCAGACCGCGTCGGCTGCGGCGGGTTGAGCGGCGGCGGGCTGCGCACGGTCATGCTCGCGGGGCTGGACGCACGCATCAAGGCCGCGGTCTGCGCCGGCATGATGACCACCTGGCGCGATTATCTGCTCAACAAATGCCACACCCACACCTGGATGTGCTATGTGCCGCTGCTGCCCAACGAACTCGACTACCCCGAAATTCTAGGGCTGCGCGTGCCGCTGCCCACGCTGGTACAGAACAACACCGAAGACCCGCTCTTTACACTGCCCGAAATGCAGGCCGCCGACCGCATCTTGGCCGAAGTCTATGCCAAGGCGGGCGCGGCGGAACATTATCGCTGCTCCTATTATCCCGGCCCGCACAAGTTCGATGAACCGATGCAGGCCGAGGCGTTTGACTGGTTTGACCGCCGGCTCAGCTAACCCGACTCTCCAACGCCCATCCCTAGATGGAGGCTCCCCATGGCAAAACCCTGGCGCGGCATCTTTGTGATCGTCGTCACGCCCTTCACCGACTCCTATGAACTGGACGAGGACAGCCTGCGCCGCGAGATCCGCTTTTGTATCGAGGCGGGCGCGCATGGGCTGGTCGGCCCGGCCAACGCCAGCGAGTTCCCCACGCTCTCCGACGACGAGCGCAAACGCTGGATCGAGATCGTCGTGCAGGAGACCGCGGGGCAGATCCCCGTGGTGGCGGCGACGACGCACGGCCACGCCCTGCCCGCGGTAGCGTTGAGCCGGTTTGCCCAGCAGGCCGGGGCCGACGGCGTGATGCTGATGCCCCCGCCCATCCTGCACCCCGACGCCGAGGGCTGCTATCAGTACTACAAGGCCATCGACCAGGCCGTCGGCATCCCGATCTGCGTGCAAAACTACGCCGGCCCGGCGGGTACGCCGATGTCCAACCAACTGCTGGCGCGCATGTGCCGCGAACTGGCGCATGTGGACTATATCAAAGAAGAGACGCTGCCGGAGCCGCGCCAGATCAGCGTCACGCTGGCCGCAGCGGGCGACGCCTGCAAAGGGGTCTTTGGCGGGCAGGGCGGCATCTATCTGCTCGACGAGTACCGCCGCGGGTCACACGGCAACATGCCCGCCTGCCAGGCGACCGATGTCCAGGTGCAGATTTGGGACCTACTCGAACAGGGCAAGGAAGCCGAGGCGCGCCGCCTCTTTAACCAGATTCTGCCGCTGATCAACTTCGAGCGCATGCACGGCGTGGCGGTCTATAAAGAAGTGCTCTACCGCCGCGGCATCTTCAAGACGCGCGTCGCGCGCGCCCCCGGCAAGACGCTCGACGACTATGACCGCGCCGAAATCGACGCCATCATGGCCGGCGTAGAGCCGATCTTCCGGCTGTAGACCTTCTCCACTCACCTTACGGAACCATCAAGGAGCACAGGGCATGAATTTGGCTACAATCCAGGCAGCAGCCGTCGCCCCCCTGCCCGACTGGGCGCTGCGCCAGCGCCATCTGATCGCGGCGATGAACGAGGCGGCCCCGCTCTACCAAGCGCGCTATACGCGCCAGGACGGCAGCTTTGTCTGGCGCGAGGAGTGGCCCGGCATGGACGGGTCGGACGACGGCTATGAGAGCTATCACAACTGGCCGCTCTTCTATGCGTTGGGCGGGTCGGCGGATCTGCACCGGCGCAGCCGCCGGCTGTGGGAGGCCGTGACACGCCAGTTCACCGCCTACGGCCAGGTCTACCGCGAGTTCGACGCCTACTACGACTGGATGCACCACGGCGAATCGTCGATCTACTTCTACTATTTCGGGCTGGCCGACCCCACCTGGGAGCCGGACCGGGCACGCGCCCTGCGTTTTGCCGGCTTCTACACCGGCGACGACCCCCAGGCGCAAAACTGGGACGCCGACAAGCGCATGATCCGCTCGCCCATCACCGGCAGCAAAGGCCCTCGTTTTGAAAACTCCTGGGACGACTGGTCGACCCACCGCTGGGTGCTGGCCGAATACCCTGTGCCCTTTGACGACCTCGACGTGCCGGTCGAGTTGGCCTCGTTCTATGGCGAAACCGTGCCCAAGGCCGATTGGAAGCGCGACGACGTCTATGCCGTGATCCTAGAGGCGTTGAACAAACGCCAGATGCGCTGCGATGTGCCGCTCAACCTCACCGCCACCAGCCTGATCGCCAACGCCTTTCTCTATACCGGCGATGACCGTTATCGCCGGTGGGTGGTAGACTACCTGGAGACATGGGCCGACCGCATTCGCGCCAACGACGGGCTTTGCCCCGACAACGTGGGGCCAAACGGCATCATCGGCGAGACGATGGACGGCAAATGGTGGGGCGGCTATTACGGCTGGCGCTGGCCCCACGGTTTTATGACGATCATCGAACCGCTGACCATCGCCGCCATGAACGCCGTCCTGCTCACCGGCGATAGGACCTATCTGGACATCCCGCGCGGCCAGCTCGACCGGCTGCTGGAGTTGGGCCGCGAGCAAGACGGTCAATGGCTGGTCCCCTATCGTCACACCGACGATGGCTGGACGGCCTATCGTCCCATGCGGCCCCACCACGCCGCCCAGATCTGGTATATGTCGCAGGACAGCCGCGACCGCAAGCGGCTGGACGCCATCCCCGAAACGCGCACCACCTGGCTGGAGGTGGCCCCAGGTCGCGGCAAGGGTGATGACATCCACTTCGGTCCCTGGTATTGCTATCTGGACGGGCGTAACCCCGACTACCCGCGGCGCATCTTGGAAGCGCAGGTTGCCGAAGTGCTGCGCCGCATGGATGCCATCCGCAACGACCATGGCGACCCGGAAGAGTGGGACGTGCATCACTGGCAGAATGTCAACCCGGTGCATACCGAAGGGTTGATCCAACTGACCTGCGGCGGGCCGCAGATCGTCTATCACGGCGGGCTGCTGCATGTGCGGCTGCGCTATTTCGACACGCAGGCGCGGCGGCCCGGTCTGCCGCCGGATGTGGCGGCGCTGGTCTCCCACCTGGACGGCGACTCTACGACCGTCGAGTTGGTCAACATCAACCCCTCGCATGGCCGTGAGCTGTTGATCCAGGCCGGGGCCTTTGGCGAGCACACCATCACGCGTGCCGAGATCGTGACCGGCGCAGCGGGCGACGCCGCGTCCGGCGCAGCGCCGCAGACCGTCGAGATCCAGAACCGCCGGCTCCAGGTGGCGCTGCCTGCGGGCCGCTCTATGGCGCTGCGGCTGCATATGGAGCGCTACAGCAACACGCCCAGCTATACACAGCCGGTCTAGACAGCCGGTTCCAGCCGCAAACAGGTCCTCTTGTTCACAGGTTCAACCCATCAAAGCCATGCAAACCTTAGCGCACACAGTCAACCAGTTTCAAGGCGTCGTCGTCGACCCGGAGCAGTTGCCCACAGACCCCGACGAGTTTGCGGCGCGCCTGGCCCATTCGCTGCAAGTCTGGGCGGATGCAGGCTATTTCGTCGTCTGGATGGATGTGCCCACGCCGCGGGCACGGCTGATCCCGGTGGCGGTGGAGGCGGGGTTCGGCTTCCACCACACCGACGACGCGGCGCTGACCCTGACCTACCGGCTCCAGCCCAACGCGCTGATCCCCACCTTTGCCACGCACTACATCGGCGCGGGCGGCGTGGTGCTCAACGCCCGGCAGGATCTGTTGGTGGTCAGCGAGCGCCACCGTCGCGACCTCAGTCGCCCCTATTACAAGCTTCCCGGCGGCGCGCTGCACCCCGGCGAGCATCTGGCCCAAGCGGTGATCCGTGAGGTCTATGAAGAGACCGGCGTGCGCGCCAAGTTCGAATCGCTGGTCTGTTTTCGCCACTGGCACGGCTATCGCTACGGCAAGTCCGACATCTATTTTATCTGCCGGCTCTCCCCGCTCAGCGAGGAGATCGCCATCCAGCCCGACGAGATCGAGGAATCGATCTGGATGCCCGTGCAGCGCTATCTAGAAAGCGAGTATGTGAGCGTCTTTAACAAACAGATCGTGCGCGCCGCGCTCGAAAGCCCCGGCATTGTGCCGGCCTGGATCGACGGCTATGCCGACGCCGGCCGCTACGAATTCTTTATGCCCAACGGCAATGGGGCAAGCAGTTAGCGCCGCCCCCGCGCCCTCTCGGCAACAAACTCAGCAACAAAACCTGCAATGAATCTGTGCAAGGAGCTATGATGTCAAAGCCCGTCACCATTCAGGATGTGCAAGTCATCCTGACGCAACCCCAAGGCTCACGGCTGGTCATCGTCAAGGTGATCACCTCGGAGCCGGGACTCTATGGCCTGGGGTGCGCGACCTTTACGCAACGCTACCACGCCGTCGTGGCGGCCATCGAGAAGCACCTCAAACCCTTTGTCATCGGTCGCGACGTCAGCCGCATCGAAGAGATCTACCGCATGGCAACTGTCCACAGCTACTGGCGCAACGGGCCGGTGCTCAACAACGCCATCTCCGGCATCGACCAAGCCTTGTGGGACATCAAAGGCAAGCTGGCGAACATGCCGGTCTATCAACTGCTGGGCGGCAAATGCCGCGAGGCCGCAGCCGTCTATGTGCATGCCGACGGCCGCGACGCGCAGGAAGTGACCGACAATGTCCTGAAGTACAAAGAGCAGGGCTACCGCTATATCCGCATCCAAATGGGCGGCTATGGCGGCAAGGGCGACACGTTTGTCAAGACGGAGAACGCGCCCGAAGGCCATTACTATGACCCGCGCGCCTATGTACGCAACATGGTCAAGATGATCGAGACCGTGCGCGCCAATGTGGGGCCGGAGGTAGAGCTGCTGCACGACATCCACGAACGGCTGCAGCCGATCGACGCCGTAGCCTTCGCCAAGGCGGTCGAACCCTACAACCTCTTCTTCTTGGAAGACCCGCTGGCGCCCGAAGACATCGAATGGTTCGAGCGCATCCGCGAACAGTGCGCCACGCCGCTCGCCATGGGCGAACTGTTTAACAACCCGCGCGAATGGCAGCCGTTGATCGCCAACAAGCTGATCGACTTTATCCGCATGCACGTCAGCCAAATGGGCGGGATCACCCCGGCGCGCGCCGTGGCGCTCTTCGCCCAGATGTACGCCGTGCGCACGGCCTGGCACGGGCCGGGCGACACCTCGCCGGTGGGCCATGCCGCCAACCTGCACCTCGACCTCTGGTCGCCCAATTTCGGCATCCAGGAGTGGTGCCGTTTCAACGAGCTGGTCTACGAGATCTTCCCCGGCCTGCCCGAAGTCCGCAACGGCTATATGTACCCCAGCGACAAACCAGGGCTGGGCATTGAGATCGACGAAGCGCTGGCGGCGAAGTATCCTTGCCAGGACCAGGTCGAGTTCTGGACGCAGACGCGCTGGCCCGACGGCAGCCCAGCGCGGCCGTAAGAGGGGGAGTAGGCAATAGGCAGTAGGGTTCAGGCGGTGAAGCTCAATCCGGCGCCAGCGCCACGCGAAAGCCGCAGGTGAGCCGTCCGATGGCTGCCGCTGTGCTGCGGAAGGCGCAGCGGCAGGATTCCGCCGGCGAGTAATAGGCCCCGCCGCGGATCACGATGGGCGTCTCGGCGCTGGGGGGCGGCTGCCCGTCGAGGTCATAGGGAGAACCGGGTGTATAGACCGTGCGCGTCCACTCCATCATATTGCCTGCCATGTCCAGCACTCCATAGGGGCTGGCCCCCTGGGGAAACGATCCGGTCGCCGTGGGGCTGTGCAACATCTGCCCTGACCAGTTGAGCCGGTCGGGCGCAAAGTCATTGCCCCACGGATAGACGCGGCCATCGGGGCCGCGTGCCGCCTTTTCCCATTGCGCTTCGCTGGGCAGATCTAAGTGATAGCCTACGGGGATCGCGCCGTCGGAGCGCCGGCGCGCATCTAGCCAGCGCACAAAGGCGCGCGCCTCGAACCAATTGATGCCCTGCGCGGGGTGATTGGGCAGGTCAAAGGGCCAGTGCATCACATGGGGCGTGCGCGTCCAGACCAAGCGAAAGAGCAACTGCCCGTTGGGGGCAGGGGACGGCTCGGCGCGCAGCACTTCGCCCGCACGCCACAGCCCCAAGGCGCGCGCCTCCGGCCAAAAGGTCGGGTCCTCATAGCCTTCCTGCATAAACTGGGCATATTGGGCGTTGGTCACCAGATAGCGCCCGATCCAGAAAGCCGGCAGATGGACGGATTGCCGCGGCAGGTCGGCCACATCCGGCTCCCCTGCGCTCGGCTGGTCGCCGCCCAAGCTAAAGGCCCCGGCAGGGATCTCGACCAGATCAAGCGCATCGACGTCGCGCAGCGCCGGGCGCGGGTCGCCCAGCCCGCCCAATAGACGCCCGCTGTAGACACGCACACGCAACTCGGTCTGCGGTTCCTGGACAGCCTGGAGCAGCCTGTCGCGGATGGTAGCAGCGGCCGGGGCCAGTTCGGGCAGATCGACGGCGGCTGCTTGCAGTTCCCCCACGATCACCGCCAGGTGATTGGGCAGCGGATGAGCAGCGCGCACCGAAGGCAGCAAGAGCGTCGCCAACAGCGCCCTGGCGGGGCGCTCCGGATAGGCGCGGGCGTGCGCAACCAAGAGACGCAGCACCTGCAGCCATTCAGTCTGCTCTAGCTTGCCCGTCTGCAGGTGATGGACCTCGAGCGCGTCTTGGCTTTCTTCCTCAAAGCGCGCCAGCAGATAGGACGCAACCAGATACGCTTGAAAAGCAGGATGCAGAAAGCTCACCTGTGCAACGCTGCCCGCCCCTCTGCCGGCCGTGTTTTTGCCGGTCTGGTCGTCGGCAGTCTCAATGCGCAGCAGATTGTCCCAGGACGTCAACTCCCAGAGCACGCCGCCATAGCTGCCGCCCCAACTGTCGAACCAAGTCGCCTGGAGTCTACCGGCGGCAGGCAACTGGGCGATAAATAGCTCGATCTCGGCGGCCGGCAGTTGGCTGTGCCAGGTCCCGGTGTGAGTCGCCAGCCGCCAGGCGATATTCTGCAGCAGGCGCAGTTTAGCATGCACGCGCGTTTCCGGCAGTTGCAGATTGTGGACCCGCCAGCGCCCTTCCAACACCAAGCGCAACAGCCGGTTGTATAGCTCCATCTTGTCTGCGGTGGCAATCTGTCCCAGTTCGGCCAGAATCGCCAACATCGTCAACATGAGCGGGGTCGCGGCCAGTTGCGCCAGTTCGGGCGAATCTCGCAGCACCGCACGCAGTGACCATTCAAGGTCGCGACGGCCAAAAAACCAACTGCGCACAAAACGCTGCACCTGAACTATCGCCAGCGGCTGCACTTCAACCACCGCCTCGGCGAGCAGCGCGGCCGCGGCCTGTTCGTAGCCCGCTTCGGGCCGGCTGGTCAGAACGATGCGCGTGGCAGGCAAGCTGCGCAGGTGGGTCAGGGCCAGCGTCAGACGCATCGGCAGCGCGCCGTCCACCTCATCCCAGCCGTCCAGAAGCAGGAGCAGCGGGTAGACCGGCTGGGTCAGCAGCGCGGACAGCAACCGTTGCGCCGACCCGGCCACCAGCGTAGGAACTTGCAGCGCAGCGGCGCGCGCCATGGCCTCCAACGTGTCGGCGGGGCGCGGATGGCCCGGCAGCAGCGGGGCCAGGTCGGCCAAACGCACAAAGAGCGGCACTTCGGCGCGGGGATGGATCGGCCACGCCGACAGAGCGTTTTGCGCGGCGCTCACCGCTTCCTGGCGCAGCAGATGGGTCTTGCCGATGCCGCCGTGGCCGATCACCACCGCGCGCTTGGCGCGCGCGGCAGCCTGCGTCCAAGGCAGCGGGCGCATTCCTGGAAAGAGATCGGCCGGATGGGGCGCGAGCGAGGTCACGGCGCACACATGGGTCTGCTGCGCGATGCGGTCGAGGGTAAAGGGAACCTGCGGCGGGTAATAGGCAGGCAGCCGGGCCATTTCGGCGGCCAAGGCGACCAGATAGGAGCGCAAAAGCGGGGCGGCATCGGCAGGAGCGAGCGCCTCGACCGGCTGCAGCGGCGCGCTGGGGATCCAGTGGGCGATCAGCCCTGCCCCCTCCTTGTCGCCCACCTCTACACGCAACGAAGCCAGTGGGCCAAACCCGGCGGCGCGCAAGACCTCGTTGGTCTCCGCCTCGCCCAAACCTAACGAGCGGGCCACGCGCAGCAGATCGTGCCAAGTGCGGGGGCGCGCCACGCTGCCCGCCAGCCAGTTGGCGACTGTACGGCGCGGCACGCCCGCCAGTTCGGCAAGCTGCGCGGGGTTATATAGCGACCGCGCCAGATAATGGCCCAGACACTCGGCCAAAGTACGCGTCGCCATGACGCCTAGGAGAGACTCGGCATGGGGCGGATGACCAGGCGGAAGGTGGCTTGGACTCGCTGGTCAGGCGCACGGCGCCAACGTTCCGCCGCGCGACAATCGTCGGCGGTCTTGAAATAGCTGCCGCCGCGTATCACCAGTTGATCCCCTGGACGAAGCACGCCGGCGCGCGCTGGCGGATGGCGTGCGCGCAGGGGATAGGGTTGATAGACGCTGCTTGTCCACTCCCACAGATGGCCGCACATCTCCTCCGCCCCATAGGGGCTGGCTCCCTGGGGAAAAGCGCCGATCGGCGGGGCTGTCATCAGAAGCGAACCCTCCCAGGCCAGCCGGTCGGGGTCGAACTCATCCCCCCAGGGATAGACACAGCCGGCAGGGCCGCGCGCGGCCTTCTCCCATTCGGCCTCGCTGGGCAGGTCCAACGCTTCGCCGGGGTGCAGCCGGCCGGCCGCGCGCCAACGCCGTTCAAGCCAGCGTACAAAGGCGCGCGCCTCATACCAGCCGATGCCGTAGACCGGATGATTGGGCAGATGTGAGGGCCAGCCGAACTCTTCGGGGTCGCGATGCCAACCCGCCACCGGGTAATAGATGCCGGTTGCGCCATAGCGCCGGGTGGGGCGCAAGACCGCGCCGGGCCGCCAGTGGCCCGCAGCAGCCGCCTCGGGCCAATAGCCTGCTACCGTATAGGGGTGTGGCGTGTCGGCCAGAAACTGGGCAAACTGCGCCCGGCTCACGGGAAAGCGACCGATGCGGTAGCTCGGCAGCCAGAGCGAGTGCGCGGGCAACTCGTCGACTCGGGACCAACGATCGTGCCTGGGGTCGCTGCCCTGAAGATGCCGGCCCGCGGCGACCTCGACAAACGCCATGGCGTCGACGTCCATCACCTCGGCCCGCGGGTCGCCCAGCCCGTTGAGCCAACGCCCCGCCGCCACACGCACCACGGTCGAAACCTCTGGCGTGCGCAAGGCGGCCACAAGTTCCCGGCGCAGATCGCCCAGCGCCGTCTCGTCCAGCTCGATGCCTCGATCCACAGCGGCTGCAGCGGAGGACAGATCGGGCCGGCGCGCGGCCAGCGCAAGCTGCGCCAGCCAGACTGCGCGATCGGCGGGCAGAACGCGGGTCGCGCCGGCGGAGCCAGACGGCTCGCACAGATGGCCCATCAACCAGTGGCGCAGAGGCAGCGCCTCGGCCTGTGGCGCGGCGGCATACTCCACCAGCAGCGCCACCACCTCACGCCACTCCGGGTGGTCAAACCCGCGCTCCGCCAGTTCGGCCAACTCCGGCGCCGCCACCCCTGCCGCGCCATAGCGCCCGATCAGGTATTGAGCAACTAAATGGGTATGCAATGTACGGTGCAGAAATGCATAGGGGATCGCGCTGAGCAAACCGTCGCGCGGCACGTTCCCCTTGATCAGCAGTTCATCCTGCTGGCTCAACTCCCACAACAGCCCAGGATAAGAGCCGCCGGACGCACGCTGATACGCGGCCAGCAGGGCCTGCGCTTCGGGCAGTTCGTCCAGCAGGCTCTCCAGCGCTTCGCCGGCAAGCTGCCAGTGCCACTGCCGGCGATAGGTGGCAAAACGCCACGCCAACCGCTCGAGCAAGCGCAGCTTGAGCTGCCGGCGCGTATCAGCGCCGCCCGCGCCGTTCGCAAGCATCAAGGCCAAGACGCCGTTCTGAAGTTCCCGACTATCGGGCAGTTCATCCGCGTCTAGCTGCTCGACCAGCCGGCAGTAATAGTGAAGCAGGCGCGGGTTCGAGACCTGCTGCGCCAGCGCCGGAGAACAGCGCAGGGCTTCGAGAAAGGCTTCGCTGCGCTGGGGGCGGCGGTGAAACCAGCCGCGCACAACGCGCGCGATGGGGACCTCGCGCAGCGGCAAAATCTCCAACTCGACCTCGTGCGGCCGGCCCGCCAGCGCAAAGGGCGGGCCGGCATAGCCAAGGGGCCGCAGCGTCACAAAGATCGTGCCTTGAGCCGTGCATGCCAGCAGTTCCAGGGCGCGCCGCACCGGCCCCACCTGGTCGGGCCGCTCTGCCAGGCCGCGGCTGCCATCGAGCAAGAAGACGGCGCGCGTGGGCTGTTCGACCAACACTCGCATCAATGCTGCGACCAGAGCAGGGTCGGGCCAGCCCAGGGCTTGGCGGGCGCAGCACAGCGCAACGGCGCGCAACACCTGGTCGGGCATAACCGGCACGGTGAGATGCGCCGACAGATCGACGAGGCTGACAAGGAACGGGATGCGCGCCGCGGCATCGCCCGCCAGCGTCTCTCGCGCCCGACGCAGCGCCTCATGGCGCAGCAGCCAGCGCTTGCCGCGGCCCGGCTGCCCTACAATCACGGCGCGGCGCAGCGTGTCACGCACGGTCGACCAGGGTACGACGCCGCCCGCCGCCAAACGCGCCTGCGCATCTTGCTCGTCCATGGGTCGCGTGGCGCCCGGCGTGGGCAAGCTGTGCAGCAGACAGACGTCCGGGTCTTGGAAGATCTCGTCGAATGTACAGGACGCAGCCTGGGGAAAGCCCTGCTCCAAGAGGGTGTAGGCCGCGATCACGCGGCGACAATAGCCGTGGAGCAGCGCCTGCGTTGGGTCGTCGTACGCGGGCGCGTGATCCTGTGCGTTGAACGGCCAATGGGGCAGCAGCGCCAAGTCCGCCGGGTCACAGCCCTGCCGGTGCAGGTCGTGCAGCGCGGGCAGCCCAGCGGCGCGCAGCAGCAGATCCGTCTGCCCTGCGCTCAGGTCCAGCGCACGCGCCAGCCGCGCCAGCCCCTGCCACTGGCGCGGCCGGCGCACGGAGCCGTCGAGCCAATTGACAATGGTGCGCAGCGGGACGCCGGAACGCTTGGCAAGCTGGTTATAGCTGTAGATACTCTCGCGCAGATAACCGGATAGAACATCTGCCAGCGCGGGCGGCGATTGGGTTGTGATTTGGAATGTCATATCAAATGGCACAAATTAATACCAGACAGATGCCCAAAACGCCCTTACAATGGGAACAAGTTGGACTTTTCTATCTTCTATACGTTTTGCATTGTTGCGAGATACGATCCCCGACCGGCGCGCAAGATGCCCAAGCCTGTACCTACGTGCACCCCCGACACGTAGGTGCGTTTCGTACACCACGCAGGCAGCATGATACGACGATGCTTATGCGTACATCCAGCCAATGTAAGTGCAGTTGTCTGCCAGTATAGACACGCCTGCTGCCGGATGCAAACGTCTTGTCGGGCGTTCTGCTAAGCCCCGCACCACCCGGGGGTAGACCCTCAGACAGCGCCGATCGGCGGACAAAGACAAGACACATCGAGAGGGTACACCTGGCTAATTCGGTGTACCCTCTCGATGTGTCTGCGCCCGGCACACTAGACAGCCGGCGTGGCGCGCTCCGGGCGCAGCGCCAACATACGCAGCCCGTTTAACACCACGATCAGCGTGCTGCCCTCATGGCCGACCACGCCCAACGGCAGGGGCAGCACAAACCCAGGCACAAAGATCGGCGCGACGATGGTCAGCGTCACCAGCGTCAAGATCACCCCTACCGAAAAGATCACATTCTGGCGCACGATGGTCGCGGCCTTGCGCCCCAGCCGCACCATAAAGGGCAGCTTAGAGAGGTCTGACGCCATCAGCACCACGTCGGCGGTCTCCAACGCCACATCGGTGCCGCCCGCGCCCATGGCGATGCCCACGCTGGCCGTCGCCAACGCCGGCGCATCGTTGACCCCGTCGCCCACCATCGCCGTCTTGCCCTTGGCGACCAGTTGCTGGATCACCTCGACCTTCTGTTCGGGCAGCAGTTCGCTGTAGACATGCTCAATGCCCGCCTCGTCGGCGATGGCCGTGGCGACCGCTTTGTTGTCGCCGGTCAACATGGCGATATGTTCAACGCCCGCCCGCCGCAGGCCTTCAATAGCCGCCTTGGCTTCAGGGCGCAGCGTATCGGCCACGGCGATATACCCCACCACCTCCCAATCGCGCATCGCGCCCAGCGTATCTTCCACCGTGCTGCGCCGCACCACCAACATCGAGGTCTTGCCCTGTTTCTTGAGCGCATCGCCAATCACGCGAATCGCAGGCGAGATGCTCATCGCCTCATTCATAAAGAAACGGTCATTGCCGATATAGATCGTCTCGTTGTGTTCACCACGGTCAAAGGTGGCTTGGATGCCATGCCCAGCCACCGCATAAAAATGCGCTGGGGTTTCCAGTTCGATCCCTTCGGCCTGCGCCTGCTCGACAATGGCGCGACCGATGTGGTGCTCGCTCAACAGTTCGGCGCTGCCCGCCAAGCGCAGCACATCCGCCCGCGTGTGGCCGGTGAGCGGGTGGACGTTGGTCAACACCGGCTTGCCGTGGGTTAACGTGCCCGTCTTGTCAAAGGCCACCGTGGTAACTGCGGCGATCTTCTCCAGATAGGCGCCGCCCTTGAAAAGCACGCCGCCGCGCGCCCCGGCGGCGATGGCGCTCAAGACGCTGGCCGGGGTGCTGATGATCAGCGCGCAGGGGCTGGCGACGACCAACAGCGTCATGGCGCGGTAGAGCGTGTTGTGAAACGGCTCATCCAAGAAAAACCAGGGGATCGCCACCGCCAACAGCGTCGCCGCCAGCACGGCATAGGTATAGGGCTGGCTAAAGCGGTCGATGAACTGCTGGGTCGGGGTAGCGTCATGGCGCGCTTCGGCCACCAGCGTGATGATCTTGCTCAGCGTGCTCTCCGAGGCCAGTTTGGTCACCTCGACTTCGAGCGCGCCGCCGCCGTTGATCGTCCCCGCAAAGACCTGGTCGCCCAGTTCCTTATGCACCGGCACGCTCTCGCCGGTGATCGGGCTTTGGTCGATCTCGCTGACGCCTTTGACCACCGTGCCGTCCACCGGCAGACGGTCGCCGGGGCGCACCAAAACGACATCGCCCCGCACCAGGTCCTCCACGCCCAAGGTCATCTCCTGGCCGTCACGCCGCACCAGGGCAATGTCGGGGCGCAGTTCGGCCAGCGCCTCGATAGCGCGGCGCGTGCGGTCCATGGCGAACTCTTCCAGCGCGCCGCTGAGGGTAAAGAGGAAGAGCAGCAGCGCGCCCTCCTCCCATTCGCCGATGGCAGCTGCGCCGAGCGCGGCGGCGATCATCAGAAAATCGATGTCGAGTTTGCCGTGTTTCGCCTCCTCGATCGCACCGGTCAGCCCGGAATAGCCGCCGGCTGCAAAGGCGACCAGCGCGGCGAGCGTCACCGCCCACGGGGGCAAGACGCCGGTGACGCCTCCTCCCAGCCAGCCGATCAACAGGGCGACCAAGGTAATGGCGGCCAACAGCAGCTCATAGTTTTCCTTCCAGAGCCGGAAAACACTGGGGGCTTGGCCGTAGTGGGTGGTCATGGCGGGCTGGGCCGCGCTCGTCTTTACCGACTGGGTTGTCATACACTCTCTCCTACAGGTTCCGACTGATTGGATTGGCGTTGCTTCAGCCACTGTTCGCGAATCTCGGCCTTTTTGCGTGTGCGGCATGCCTCACAAAAACCAAACACGTCGACACGCAGCATCACCGGCGTGAACCCGCCCGCGCCGTCCAGCGCGGCGCGCACCCCTTCCAGCGCCACCGGGCCGTCGTAGTCGGTCACCGAATGGCAGCGCAGACAGATCAAGTTGGCATGGGGCGTGGTGTCGGTGTCATAGTGGGTATGCCCGGCGCCGATGCTGATCTCGACAATCGCGCCCAGTTCTTGTAACACGTTGAGCGTGTTATAGACCGTGGCGCGGCTGATCTCCGGGTGGGCCTGCGACAGATCGCTGTAGACCTGATAGGGCGTGGGATGGCTGCGCGTGGCGGCCAGATATTCGCAGATCAGCCGCCGCTGGTCGGTAATCCGCTTGCCGGCGCGCTGCAGGGCATTGATATAGATGTCTGGTGAGGTCATAATCGTCTGTCTATCCGTGCGGCGCTGCCGCCGAGTTGTTCGATAGTCATCGCTTTTGTCGTCTGGTTGCGGCTCTCATATGGAGACACCGAAAAATCTAGAATCATTCTAAATTAATTCTACCATGACGCCACGCCGCGGTCAAATCTTTGGACTGATTCTAAATAAAGCCGGAGCCGAACGCCGTGATGCGGCCCACCGTCGGCGCGCCCATCAGCCGATCGGTTTGACACCCCTTGTGAAGGGGGGTACAATCGGCGCTACGTTTAACATATCGCAGGCATATTCCGGTGGAATTGTGATTCAACGACTGTTCGCTCTGGCGCTGCTGCTAGGTGTGATCCTTTGGCTTGTCTTAAGCTATATTCCAGACTCGCTGCTCCCGTTGCCGACCGTGGGCTATTCCGGGGCCGGCATGCTCCTGGCGGGTCTAGCGGTGCTCTGCTTGGCGGCGTTCCTTGCCATCCAGTGGATCGTCGTGCAGTCCACCGCGCGCAGCCTCGAACACGGCGACCCATCCGACACGCGCCGCCCACCGTTTCGACTCAATAAAAGTGTGGAACTCTTTTGGACTGCGCTCCCTCTGGCGATGACGCTGGCGCTGGCCTGGGCCAGCTATGCGCTGTGGAGACATTGGCTCCAGCCCTAGCCCGCCGAGGGGATTCCCGCAAACAGTGCGCATCCTACTATGCGTACTGTAGTGAGTGGTGTATACTGGTTCCGCATTTTGCCCATGCTCTCTTACGCTGCCGGCCCTGGAGCCGCGCCGTTACACTGTTGTTGTGTCCGACCACTGTGTCCGACCACTGTGTCCGACCGTCATATCCGAACCCAGACTACAGGAGCAGCAAGTCCGTATGCCCAAGTCGCCCACAGACAAGCGTCACTTTATTCTGGCTGCCGCGCTCGTAGCCATCAGCACGGTCTTGATGGATATTCTCCTCGAGAACGTGATCCCCCTGCCCGTCCAGGCAAGCATCGAGGCCCTGACGATCGACGCGCTGATCGGCTGGCACTTCACGATAATCGCCTTTTTGTTCTCACTCGTCGTGGTCTTTATGCTCTACACTATTGTCGTCTTTCGCAAGCGCGAAGGCGACACCGAGGAGGGCATGCACTTCGAGGGCCATTCCACGCTGGAGATCGTCTGGACGGTGGTCCCGCTGATCACGGTGCTCGTCTTTTCATTCTACGGCCTCAATGCGCTGGCCAAGGTGACCCACAGCGAGCCGAATGAACTGGTGGTCAAGATCACCGGTTTCCAGTGGGCGTGGACCTTTGAGTATCCCGAAGGCTTTGTCTCACCAGAACTGGTGCTGCCGATCAACCAGCGCGCCCACATGGAGATGACCTCGCGCGATGTGATCCACTCGTTCTGGGTCCCAGAGATGCGCGTCAAGCAGGATGTAGTGCCGGGGATGACGACCAACATCCGCATCACCCCGATCTTGGAGGGGGAATATAAGCTGCGCTGTTCCGAGCTGTGCGGCCTCAGCCATTGGAGCATGTTGGCCCCGGTGCGCGTGGTGTCGCAAGCCGAATATGACCAGTGGGTCAAGGACCAGACCGCAGCTTTGGACGACCCGGCCCTGGCCCAAGCGGATGGCGCCCAGACGACAGATTGACCTGGCGTTAACGATAGATAGAGCGAACCGTTGAATGAATCGTTGAGCTTTCATGCTCGTGTGTTATGCACATTGATGAATGCGTACATTGGTGAAGGAGAAACACCATGTCCTTGATGTCTTTGGGTCTGGTACGCGGCGTGATCGGCCAAATCTTGGGCACAGCCACGGGGATGGTCGTGGTCGTCATCGCCCGCTTGCTGATCGGCTTGGACCCTGTGTGGAGTGCGGAACCGGCCTGGGTGCTGGGCGCGATCTTCGGGATCATCGGCTTCCTGATCGGCGTCGGCGCGCTGGGCGACTGGGCAAAATGGACACGCGGCATCGCCACGCCGATTGTCCATGGCCCTCCCGCCGATCGACCCGCGTGGACGCGCTATTTTGGCGTCGACTACAACCACAAGGTGATCGGCATCCAATACGGCGTCACCGGCCTGTTGATGGTCTGCATCGGCGGCACCTTTGCCGTCATCTTCCGCACCGAACTGGCGCGCACCGGATTTCAGTTCCTGGACGCCGACACCTACAACACCATCCTGAGCCTACATGGCTGGGCCGCCCTGGCCGGCATCTTGATCAGCATCGGCGGCATGGCCAACTATCTGGTGCCGCTGATGATCGGCGCCGATGATATGGCCTTCCCACGGCTCAACGCCTTTGGCTATTGGCTCAACCCGCCCGCCATGATCCTGCTCATGGCCAGCCTCTTCTTTGGCTGGGATGGCGGCTGGACCGTCTACCCGCCGTTGAGCATCATCGGCTCGCTCGGCTATCAACTGGTCTTCTGGGGCATCTTCGCCCTGGGCCTCTCTTCCATCGTCGGGTCGGTCAACTTGATCGCGACCATCTTGGGGATGCGGCCCAAGGGCATGAGCCTCTTCCGCATGCCCATCTTCTGCTGGGGCGTGTTGGCAACCAGCCTGATCCAGCTCACGGGCACGCAGTTGATCGGCCAATCGTTTATGATGCTCTCGCTGCAGCGTGTGTTGGGCATGGGCTTTTTTGACCCGGCCAAGGGCGGCACGCCCATTCTCTATCAACACCTCTTCTGGTTCTACTCGCACCCGGCGGTCTATGTCTTTGTGTTGCCTGGGCTGGCCATCATCAGTGAGATTCTGCCGGTCTTTGCGCGCAAACCGCTCTTCGGCTATCGCTGGGTAGCGTTGTCAAGCATCGCCATTGCGCTGGTGGGCTTCCTCGTCTGGGGCCACCACATGTTCACCTCCGGCTACGCCGAATACCTGCGTGCGCCCTTCATGGTCTCCACGCTGCTGGTGGCCGTGCCCACAGGCGTCAAATTCTTTAGCTGGCTGGGCACGCTCTGGGGGGGCAAGCTGACCTTCCCCACGCCGATGCTCTTCACGCTGGGCGCGATCTCGGTCTTCCTGATCGGCGGCCTCAGCGGCCCCATCTTGGGCACGACCGCGAGCGACCTGCACATGCATGACTCCTACTTTGTCGTGGGCCACTTCCACGCCACGATCTTCGGCGGGTTCACCTTCCCCTTCTTCGCCGCCATCTACTACTGGTATCCGAAGATCACGGGGCGCATGTACAACGAAACGCTGGGCAAGCTTCACTTCTGGCTGATGACACCCGGCTTCTGGCTGCAGAGCATCGGCCAGATGTCGGTCGGCGTCATGGGCATGCGCCGGCGCATCGCCGACTATGACCCGGCCCTGGGCGTGGAGTTCGGCCAGTTCCTGGTCACCATCGCCGCCTTTATCATCGCCTTCTCGATCTTGCTGATGATCTACAACCTGTTCCACAGCGCCGAGGTGGGCAAGGTGGCAGGCAGCAATCCTTGGCGGTCGCGCTCGCCCGAATGGCAGATCCCCTCGCCTGTGCCGGAGCAGAGCTTCCCGTCTCCGCTCACCGTGGTGGGCGAACCCTATGACTACGGTCTGCCCAACTCAACCTATGTGCGCATGGCGCCGGTGGGCGCTGGTGATGACTAATCGGCCCGCCTGAGAAGGCCCAAAGATAGCCCAGAGAAAGCTAGGGAGAGAACATGTCACGCGAATCTCGCGCCGCAGCCTACCGGTTCAGCGCCACTGTCGCCCTGGTGTTGGCAGTGCTGACCATCGTCGAATTTTACGCCGCCCTTCATTTCAACAGCACGATCGTGCTCTTCTTGCTGGCGCTGTTCAAGGCGGTGGCGGTAATCAACTACTTTATGCACGTTTCGCGCCTGTGGACCCAAGAGGAAGGACACTAAGCCATGAGTGCCACTGCAGCACACGTTACGGCCACGCACCCGGCGGGCCACGGCGCAGCCCATGACGTTCACGCCGGCCATGCGGACAACTATGCCGCCCAATGGCGGCTCAACCGCCTGGGGCTGTGGCTCTTCTTCCTCTCCGAAGCCTTTCTCTTCGGCGGGATGCTGGCGACACGTTTCTATCTGTGGGGCGAACATCGGCCTGAAGTGGACCAAGTGATCGGCTTGATCGTCACATCGGTGCTGCTGCTGAGCAGCTTCTCTATGAACCTGGCCGAAACCGCCATCGAAAAAGGCGACCGCAAGACCTTTCTCAACGGGCTGGTGGTCACCGCCGTCTTGGGCACGATCTTCCTGCTGGGCGTGATGGTCTTCGAGTGGGGGCTATTCCCCGCGCTCTATCAGGGCCATCTCAAACCCTGGGACGATGTCTTTGGCGCAGTGGTCTTTTTGATGACCGGGATGCACGCCCTACATGTGATCAGCGGCGTGGTCTTTATCGGGATCATCTGGAACCTGGGGCGCAAGGGCGGCTTTTCGCCCGAGCGGCACTGGGGCGTGGAGGCCTGCGCCATCTACTGGCACTATGTGGACCTGGTCTGGATTTTCTTCTATCCGGCCATCTATCTGATCGGCACGCCGGTGCATTAGTATTGTTCCGGTGCGCTCGCGCCGCTCCCAGCGGGCGGCGCGAGCGCACCGGGGAAGTGAACCATGCATCCACTCGCACAGGCGCTGCTTTCCACATGGGAGTGGCGTCTTGAAATTCTTGTCGTTCTGGTCCCCCTGGGGGTCATGTATACCCTAGGATGGAGGCGGCTGCGGCAGCAGAGCAGCTATCGCAAGCTGGCGACCTGGCCCCGGCTGGCGGCCTACTTGGGCGGGCTTGTGGTGTTGGCGATCTCGCTGCTCTCGCCGATCGACCGTCTGGGCAGCCAGCTTTTCTTTATGCACATGCTGCAGCACATGCTTTCGATCATGATCGCCGCGCCTTTGCTCTGGCTGGGCGAGCCGTTCCCAATCATGCTCTGGGCCATGCCCGCGCCCCTGCGCCTCTGGGTCGCGGGGCTGTTTGCGCGGCGCTCGCCCTTCCGCCGCGCCTTTGCGGCGGCCACGCGCCCGGGCGTGACCTGGCTGGTCTTTATCACGGTCTATCTGGGCTGGCACGATGCCAACGCCTATAACGCCGCGCTCTACTATCGCTGGGTACACGACATCCAGCATATCACCTTCTTCCTGGCCGCTATGCTCTATTGGTGGCCGGTGGTCGGCGCGGCGCCGCACATCCACGGGCGCTTTCCCGGCTGGGCGCGCATGGCCTATCTGCTGGCGACCGTGCCGCCCAACATGCTGGTCGGCGTCTCGATTGCCTTCGCCAGCCATGTAATCTACACCTATTACCTGAGCGTACCGCGCATCTGGGGCTTCACCGCGCTACAAGACCAAATGATCAGCGGCGCGATCATGTGGATCCCCGGCAGCATGATGTTTATCATGGTGGCGCTGCTGATCTTGGCGCTGCTCTTCCGCGAAAAAGGCCAGCCGCTGCCGGGCGCGCCCGCCGATTGGGACAGCGACGAGGCCATGATCGCGCCGGGGCTGGAACATCGCGTGGTCCAGAACCGCTGGCGCAAGGCGCAGCGCGAACGCGTCGCCGCCCGCCACTCCGATATCCCCCAGGCTTTGTCATGAGGCGCACGGTCATGAGACGCACGGTTGGGTTCAGCCTTGCCCTGCTGACGCTGCTGAGTCTGTGGCCGGCAGGGGCGAAACCCCTATCGGCGCACGGCGGCGGCACGCCGCGGTTGACCAGTGCGCCGGCGGGACCATATCGCGTCTACGCCTGGTCGCAGCCGGAGCCGTGGCGCGCCGGCGAGGCGCATCTCTCGATTGCCGTGACCCTGCCCGCCGAGGCGGGCGCGCAGGCCGACGGCGCGCAGGTAGAGACGCCGGTCACCGACGTCGATATTCAGGTGACCTTTACGCCCCAGGCGGGCACGGCCGCGCCCATCGTCGTACAGGCGCAGCCGCAAAACCTGCTGGGCAACTACTATTTCGAGGCCGACACCGACTTGCCGAACGGCGGCGATTGGCAGATCGCCATCGCCGTCCAGGGGGAAGCGGGGAGCGGCAGCACCGAGTTCGCCATCGAAGCGCTGCCGGCGCGCCGCCTCAACTGGGGGCTGGTGCTGGCGGCAGGGGGCGTCCTGGCCGTGCTGCT
>JADLFO010000089.1 GCA_020845455.1 Caldilineaceae bacterium | reverse complement strand
TAAGGTTACTGTGTCTGGGGCTAGTATGGCTGGCCTCGCCGTGCCCGATTGGACGGCGCTGGCGCAGCAATTCGACGGTCCGGGTGTGGCGGCGATCGCGCTGATGGGCAGCCATGGCCGCGGCGACGCGGGTCCCTACAGCGATGTCGACTTGGCGCGCTTTTTGGCCGAGGAGACACCCCATCCGCCGGGTGACGGCAGCCACTGGATCGACGGGCGCTTGGTCGTGGTCAGCACACACACGCCCGCATCGGCAGCGCGCATCTTCGCCGACCCCGAGGCGGCATGCCAGAACCTGATGGGGCTGGCCGCGGCGCGGGCGCTGGTGGATCGCGGCGGCCATTTTGCGGCGCTCCAGGCGCAGGCGCGGGCCTTTCAGTGGGATGCGGCGATGCAGGCGCGCGCCGATGGGCGCGCGGCGGAGATGTTGGTGGGCTGGATCGAGGAGGCGCACAAGGGGCTGGAAGGGCTGCGCCGCGCCGACACAGGCCGTCTGCTCAACGCCCAGTTTGGGCTGTCGTGGGGGCTGTCCACGGTGATGATGGTGCAGCGCGGCATCCTGTTGGCAAGCGATAACGAGACATGGGAGGGCATTAACCGGGCGCTGGGCGAAGACTCGACCTGGGTGCGGCTGCGCCATGCGGTGTTTGGGTTGGGCCGCGATCCAGGGGGGCTGTCTGGGCTGCAGGCGCGGGTGCGCGCCGGGTTGGCGCTGTATGTCGAGACCGTTGCGTTGATGCGCGAGGCGCTGCCCGAACCACAGCGTGCCATGATCCTGGCGGCCTGTGTGCGCATCCAGGCATTTTTGGAAGAGGCGAATGATGGCAGGGCGTAAACCGGCGGGCGCGGTCGTGCTGGCCGCGGGCCTGGGCACACGCTTTTGGCCCTACAATGTGGTGCGCCAGAAGGCGGCGTTCCCGATTGCGAACGTGCCGGCAGTGCGGCGCATCGTGGACGATTTGGCTGCGCTGGGCATCAACCGCGTGGCGGTCGTCGTAGGCGCGGGCGAGGCGAGCGTGCGCGCGGCGCTGCGCGGCTGTGCCGCCGAGGTGCGCTTTGCGCAGCAGGGCGCGGCGGGGGGGAGCGCGCAGGCGGCGCTGGCGGGCGCGTCGCTCTTCGACGGCGACTGTCTGATCGTGGCGGGTGACGTGGTGACGGCGCGCGCCAACCTGGCGGCGGTGGTCGAACGCTGGTCGCTGGGTCAGGAGGTCGCGCTGGCGCTGGTGCAGCCGTTGGGCGAGGAACGTCCGCAGGATTGGTTGGTGGCGCATGTGGCGGGGGATCGGTTGGCCGGCGTGGAGGGACATGCGCGCGAGGGGACAGACCGGCTGGCGGGCGTCTATATCTGGCCGCAGGCACACCTGAGCGCGCTGCGTGACAACCCGGGCGTGATGGACCGCGTGCCGGTGGGCGGGATGCCGCCGGTGGAGGCCGAGATCGCACGCTCGCTGCAGATGTTGATCGACGAGGGTGAGACGGTGGGCGCGGTAGCAGCGCCCGGCTTTCATGTGGACCTGGACAAGCCGTGGCACATCTTGGAGGCGAACGCGCGGGTTGTCGAGGCCATGCGGCAGGACCTGGAGACGAATGTGATCCCGCCGGGCAGCGTGATCCATGAGGGGGCCGAGATCGAGGGTAAGGTGGCGCTGGGGCAGGGCTGCCGTATCGGCAACCGTGTGGTGATGCGCGGCGATGTCTGGTTGGGCGACGGGGCGCAGGTGCTCAACGGCGCGATCTTAGAGGGGCCTGTGGTGGTGGGGCCGGGGACGATTGTGCGCGATTACTGCCAGATCGGGGGGCGCAGCACGCTGGGGCCGCGCGGCATTTATGGGCATGGCGCTGAGTTCAGCGGCGTCAGCCTGGAGACGGTCTACTGCTATCACTACTGCGAAATATGGGGAGTGGTGGGGCAGGCGGTAGATTTTGGCGCGGCGACGGTCTGCGGCAATCTGCGCTTTGACGACGGCGCGACCGCTTGGCGTGTGAAAGGGCGGCGAGAGACCCCGGCGCACGCGGCCAACGCCGCCTATTTCGGCGATTTCTGCCGCACGGGGGTCAACGCCATCATCATGCCGGGGCGTCGCATTGGCGTCTACAGCGTGGTGGGTGCGGGCGTGGTGGCCTATGAGGATGTGCCCGACCGCCAACTGATGACGCTCAAGCAGGAGGTGACCACGCGACCGTGGGGGCCTGAACAGTACGGTTGGTAGCCGGCGCTGACGGCTGATGTTGACAGCCACCGGCGCTATACCCGCTCCAGCCGCCATTGCCAGAAGGTCAGCGGGAAAATGTCCTCGGCAAAGCCGGCCACACGTTCCGGCCCGAAGAAGAGTTTGGCGAGTTGATTGCGGCTTAGTTGCGTGCGCTCGCGCCCGCGCGAGAGCGTGAACGAGCCGTGATCCTCTTGGACCTGGATCGCGTGATGGCCGAAGGCGCGCAGGATCGCGCCCGGCGCGATCAGGTAGAGCATCCCGGCATAGTCCACCTGTACAGGGATGCCCAACTGTGTGAGCAGGGCAGTTAGGGGGTGGCCCACGGCGGGCGTCACCACGCTCAACTGTTGAGAACCCAGCGCGCGGCCGTCTGCGGCGCGCGCCGACGTGCTGAGGGCAGGGTCGTCGAGCCGGTCAAAACAGGCGCGGACAAGACCGGCGACATCGGCGGCGCTGCCTGCCCAGTCGATAATCTGATCGTCGCGTAACAGCACATAGGCCGACGGCCTGCCATCCTCTTCGGCGAGAAGGATGCGTGTCGGTCTGCGCGCCAAGAAGAGCCGCAAGGGTGCAGACGTGCGCATGGCCCCAAGCCTTTGGGCGTTGTGTAACTCGCATAGGTCTGGAACTGTGTCGTCTCCAGCTAAACGCCAGTGAACGGTTTTGGGCAAGTGGGGCAGTAGGCTGACATTGGCGCGATCGAAACGGTAGGTATGAGCAATGCCGGCACGTTCCCAACCAAAGCGGCGATACCAGTTGGAAATATCCGTGCTGAGAAGACCGACATGGCACCCCAAATCCATCATGCGTGCCTGTGCTGCCTGCATCAGACGTTCCCCTAACCCCTGACGGCGATAGCCGGGCAGGGTCCCGACTAAGTTGATGCCGCCGACGCGCAGAACGACATCGCCAATATAGACATCGGTGGGCCACACCGCCGTCGAGGCGACGATGCGTTCCCGGTCGGTGATGATCAGGACGTTCTCCAAGTTGTCGAGGGCGTAGACGTGCGGATAGTCAGTCGCAATCGTCGGCTCTCGGCCCTGGGATGTGCGGAAGATATCATTGGTCAGGTCTAGAATGGCTGCGCGCTCGTCAGGACGGGCGGGGCGCGGCCCTTCTAAATGCGGCTGCATGTGGCGTTGACCTCCTTCTGGCTTTTCTGCTCCAAACGGCGTCACAGGCTCGCCAGAAATGATAACACGAGCCGGTTGAATTCCGTGGGCTGCTCCATGCTCATCAGGTGGGCGGCTGCGGCGATGACCGTGTGGCGCGCATTTGGGATGGCCCGCGCAAGGTGTTCGGCAAGCGTCACCTTTTCCTCCAGATCGAGCGCCCTGTGATGATCAGGGTGGGCGCTTTTACTATTTATCCGCTTGCCCGTCCTATTCAGATAGCGATGGGATTTGAGTTGGTGTGAGAAGGACAGACCGCGCAGG
>JADLFO010000088.1 GCA_020845455.1 Caldilineaceae bacterium | reverse complement strand
TCCCGCTGGATATGCCCGACACCGGGCTGGGCGCAGCCGGGCTAGATGCCGGCCGGATCGCGCATGTGCGCGTGTCGCAGGAGATGGCCAATGCCGACTGGGGCTGGAACCAGCCCTACTGGTGGAACTTTGGCGCGCCCTGGGGCGGCCTGTTTACCACCGTGCGCGACCTGGCGCGCCTGCTGCAGATGATGCTCAACCAGGGTACGCTGGACGGGGTGCTCGTGCTCAGCCCCGCCGGCGCAGCCGAGATGATGCGCAACCAGACCGAAGCGATGGCGACCCTCTCGACCGAAGCGCGCTATCAACAGGCGTGGGGGCTGGGCTGGGGGCTGGCTTGGCGGCGGCAGTGGGGATCGGGCTGGTCCTATTTTGGCGACCTGGTCGCGCCGGAGACCTTTGGACACAGCGGTGCGACCGGCACGATGGCCTGGGCCGACCCGACACGCGACCTGATCTGTGTGCTCTTGACGACAGAACCGGCGGTCAACATTCCGGGGCTGCGCGGGCGCTGCTCCAACCTGGTGGCCGCGGCGGCGGTGTGACACTTCCCACTGCCTACCTGCCCGCGCAGCTTGACAGCCGTCCCGAATGGGCCTATTGTACGCTCTGGGGCGCGGGCTGCGCCTGGAAATGTTGCTTCGGAAAGAGAGGGTGACCATGATCAAGCTGCAGGGGCGACGCGCGGGCGTCCTGATCGCCTGGGTGCTGGCGCTGCTTATGCTGGCGGGCGCTGCACCCGTCGCCTTGGCCCAGGGGGGACCCACTGCCCAGCGTATTCAATTCCCGCCCGGCGCAACCGGCGTGACGGTCGACGGCTATTTGAACAGCGGCCAAGGCGCGCGCTATGTGCTCTGGGCGCGCGCCGGTCAGACCATGACCATCCAAGCTTGGTCGGATCAACAACTGGTCTTTGTCGCCATCCACCGCGCTAATGGGCAGCTGTTGGGGACGACCGGCGGCGGTCAGTCGTGGCAAGGAGTGCTGCCTGCCGACGGTGACTATTATGTGACGATCAGCACGTCGGCGATGGGCGCGGGCACAGACTACTCGCTGCGCATAGACATACTCTCTGGCCCGGCGCCTGCCCCCGATGCGCAGCCGGAGCGCATCCAGTTTGCGCCCGGCTCGACCAGTGCTTCGGTGAGCGGGACGATGCCCTTGGGCAGCCGTAAGCAATATGTGCTGCGCGCCCTAGCAGGGCAGGTGATCGACATCCAAAGCTGGGGCGTCGGCGCCTATCGCTATGCGCTGCAAACCGGCGGCGGCGCGGTGCTCGGCGAAGCCGCCGGCGGCCAATCGCTCTTTCGCACCCTGCCGGGCACCGGCGACTATCTGATCACCCTGCAGACGCAAGAGGGAACCTGGGGGCCGATCCGCTATGGGCTGCTGGTGACTATCACGTCGAACACCCCGCCCCCCACGCCTACGCCGACGCCTGTCCCGCCGCCCACGGTGCAGGAGATCCGCTTCCCGCCGGGCGCAACCAGCACCACGGTCTGGGGCACGGTGAGTTCATCGCAGCCGCAGGCCTACCGGCTGGCGGCCGGCCGCGGCCAGATGATGACCGTGCAGTTGCGGACGGAACAGGGTGTACCGGCGCGTGTGACTATCGCCACCGACCGCGGCATCTTCTTGGGCGCGGCCAACCAGGGAGAAAGCTGGCAAGGCATCCTGCCCGGCACACAGGACTATTTCCTGACCGTACAGGGGCCAGCAGATGCGGCCAGCGCCAATTATGCGCTGTTTGTCGACATCCGCTAGACGGCGCGCCGCTCTACCGATCCTGCACTCCACCACACCGCTGAGGAGGTGTTGTCTGTGACCGAATCAAGCCCAAGCCTGGCCGGGCTGCGCGCGCTGGTGACCGCGGCCGGAAGCGGGATCGGCCGCGCCATTGCCGGGACGTTGCACGCCCACGGCGCAGCCGTACATATCTGTGACCTTGACGCCGAGCGGCTGGCCGCTGCCCGCGCCGAGCTTCCCGGCCTGGGCACGACCCAGGCCGATGTCGCCGACCCGGCCCAAGTGGACCGGCTCTTTGGCGACGTGGCCGCGCACTTGGGCGGGCTGGATGTGCTGGTCAACAACGCCGGCATCGCCGGGCCGACCGGTCCGGTGGAAAGCCTGGACCCGGCGGCGTGGGAGCGCACGATGGCGGTCAACATCAACAGCCAGTTCTACTGCGCGCGGCGGGCTGTACCCTTGCTCAAGGCCGCGGGCGGCGGCGCGATCGTCAACCTGTCGTCCGTAGCGGGACTGCATGGCTACCCGCTGCGCGCGCCCTATGCCGCGTCCAAGTGGGCCGTGATCGGCTTTACCAAGACGTTGGCGATGGAACTGGGCGATGACGGCATCCGCGTCAACGCCATTTGTCCGGGGCCGGTGGAAGGGCCGCGCATCGACGCGGTGATCGCGGCGCGCGCTGAGGCCAAGGGGGAAAGCCTTGAGGCCACACGCGCCAGCTATTTGCGCCAAAACTCGCTGCATACCTTTATCCAGGCCCAGGAGATCGCCGACCTGGTGGTCTTTCTCTGCACCCCCACCGGGCGCAAATTCTCCGGCCAGGCGCTGGCGCTCGACGGCAACACCGAGACGCTGCGCAGCTGAGGGAATTTGGCGCAAAGGTCGCAAAGAACGCAAAGGTCAGAGAAGCAGTAACCAGCCGCCAGTTCCAGATCGGCGGGCCGGTCCGGGCAGCCCGGTTTACCGGGCGTCGTGCTTTAGCCAGGTCGTTTACGGC
>JADLFO010000087.1 GCA_020845455.1 Caldilineaceae bacterium | reverse complement strand
CTGGGCACGCTGCGTAGCGTCACCTATACATCGCCCACCAGCACACCGGCCCAACCCGACGAACGCACCTTTGACCTGTCGCCCGCCATCGCCGCCGCGGGTGATGAGTTTATCCTCTATGGCGGCGGTCTGAACCAGCCGACGGCGAATCGGGTCTATCTACTTCTTCCGGGCGGCGCGGAGCAGGAGGTCACGGCGTGGAAGGCCGCGGCGGGGTTGCAAACCGCCTCGCGCGTCACGCTGCGACTGCCGGCCACGGTGGGCGCGCCGCCCGCCAATACCCCGGCCGCGGGCGTCTATCAACTGCGCCTGGGCAGCGACCAGGCCCAGGGCGACCCTCAGACCTATCGCTCCAATAGCACCTCGTTCAGCATTGCGCCGCGTGTGGATGTCAACCAGGACCCACCCCTCTTGGTCTCCGCCGCCGGTCTCTACACACTGGTCGGGGTGGGCTTTGTGGCGGGCGCGACGGAACTGCTGCTGGATACGGTGGCCCTGAGTGAAGTCGGGGGAGGGGTCGCACCCGGGCCGGGACAGTTCGCCGTCAACGGCGCGGGGACAGGCCTTAGCTTCCGCGTGCCTGCCGTTCTCGGCCCAGGTCGCTATGCTGTGCGTGTGCGCGCCAACCAGGTCGAGGCGGCCCCTTCTTGGTGGATCGATCTGCCATGATCCGCACTGAACCGCTGCCTCAACTGCTGGAACAGGAAGCCGCGTGGCTGGCGCAGGTGCGGCTGCGCGCCCAACGCCGCGCGCGCTGGCTGCGTACGCTCTGGGCCGGTGAGGGGCTGGAGATGGATATGCTGCCTGCGGTCTCTCCGGCGGAGGTGGATCGTATCTTGGCCGACCCGGTGGTGATTGATGCGGCCGAACGGGCCTTTTATGCCGCGGACCCGGTGGCGCAAGAACTGGCCGAGTTCATCGCCGCCGCGGATGCCCGCGCCGCTGCGGACCCGGTCTGGCGCGATCTCTGCCACGCCTTTGATCTGACGCCACCCGAACAAGACTTGCTGGCCCTGGCCGCAGCCGTGGAGGTGGACCCCTGGCTGCGCCGCGTCTATGGCTATCTGCACGACGATATCGCCGTGGGCCAGCCCACGCCTTGGCTGGCGCATCATCTTTTTCAGTGGCTCACGCCGTTGGATGTTGGGCCGGAACTGGCCTTGGTGCGCCGGCGGCTGGCCTATCCGCTGGAAGGGGCAGGCTATCCTTGGGCCGCAACCACGCCGTGGGTCGCGGATGGTGCGGTAGTCGCCTGGCTCAGCCAAGGCCGTCCGCTCGATACAAGCCTGGGCGTCGGGGTCGTACGCTTGGCACGCGGCGAGGTGCAGTCGCTGCCGTCACTCTATCCCCAGGTGCAGGCCGAGATCGAGTTGTTTCTGAGCAGCCTGGGGATCGCGCCGGACTTACCGCGCTCCGGCCAAGCCGACGCCATTGCCGTGGAGTTGGTGGGGCCGCGCGGCGCAGGCAAGCGTATCTTGGCCGGACAGCTTGCCGCCTGGTTGGGCGCGGACCTGCTGGTCGCCGATGCGTCGCGGCTGCCGGCCGGATTATCTACTCTCCAGATGGAGGATCAGGTGCAGCGCGTGGCCCGCGCCGCCCATTTTCATGGCCTGCTGGTCTATTGGCATGGCCTGGATGGGCTGGACCCGCAGCTTTGGGCCGCGCTGCCGCAGGCGGGGCCGGTCTTCTTCGGCGCAACCGCGCCCACGCTTGCGTCGCTGAGCGGGACAGTGTGTCGCGCTTTCAGCCTGCCGCCGCTGACGCGCGACCAGCGGGTCGGGCTGTGGCAGCGCATGACCCGTCTGCCGCCGCCCGCGGCCATTACCGGCTGGCGACTGACCCCTGGCGAGATCGCCCAGGCCGGCCGCGTGGCTCCGGCCGGGTCGGAGGCAGTGACCGAGGTCTGCCGCCAGTTGTTGCATCAGGGACAGAGCGAACTCTTTGCGCCGCTGCCCTGCCCATACACCTGGGATGACATTGTGTTGTCGCCCGCGGTGCGCGAACACTTGGCCGATCTGGAAAACCAGGCGCGGCTGCGCTGGCAGGTCTATGAGGAATGGGGCTTTGGCCGTTTGGCGCCTTTGGGCAAGGGGATCAGCGCGCTCTTTGCCGGGCCGAGCGGAACCGGCAAGACCATGGCCGCGCAGGTGTTGGCAGCCGGCCTGGGTGTGGAACTGGTGCGTGTGGACCTCGCGGGGGTGATGAACAAGTACATCGGCGAGACGGAAAAGCGTTTGAAGCAGGTCTTTGATGCCTGTGAACGGGCCAATGTGCTGCTTTTTTTCGACGAGGCCGACGCGCTCTTCGGCCAACGCATGCAGGTCAAGGACGCGCACGATCGCTTCGCCAATATCGAAATTGACTATCTCTTGCAGCGTATGGAACTCTTCGACGGTATCGCCATCCTGGCGACCAACCGCAAGGGCGACCTGGACAAGGCTTTCTTGCGCCGGCTGCGCTTTATCGTGGACTTTCTGCCGCCTTCGCCCACAGAACGGCTGACCCTGTGGCGGCTGGCGCTGCTCGCGACCACGCCGGATGGGCAGCCCTTGCTTGACAAGATCGACTGGGATTTCCTGGCAAGCAAGCTGACCATGACCGGCGCGGACATCAAGGCTGCGGCGCTGGGCGCGGCGTTCCTGGCCCGCGCGGCCGGGACGCGCATCACCATGGCGCATGTGCTGCATGCGGCGCGGCGCGAACT
>JADLFO010000086.1 GCA_020845455.1 Caldilineaceae bacterium | reverse complement strand
TTTTCTTTAAGGAGCCTAGTATCCAGCGGAGAATGCCAGTTTGAAGACGTCGGTTCAAGACAGCACACGAGTCAATCGAGCCATTCGGGCGCGAGAAGTCCGGTTAATTGGTGCTGATGGTCAGCAGCTAGGCATCATGCTCACGCGCGATGCGCTGGCGTTCGCCGAGGAGCAGGAACTTGACCTCGTCGAGGTCGCGCCAAACGCCGAGCCGCCGGTCTGCCGGCTGATGGACTACGGCAAGTACCTGTATGAAAAACAGAAGCGCGAACGGGAATCGCGCAAGGCGCAGAAGGTCATCGAAGTCAAGGAGGTCCGGCTGCGGCCCAAGACCGACGAGCACGATATCCAGGTCGTGCTGACCAAGATTCGCAAGTTCGCCAAGGAGGGCGCCAAGATCCGCGTGCGCATTCGTTTCCGCGGGCGCGAGATCTACCATCCCGAGGTCGCCCAAGATCTGATGGAGCGCGTGGCGGGGGATGTCTCCGACGTGGTAACGGTGGAGGCCCGGCCTGTGCTCGATGGGCGTAGCATGGTGATGCTTCTGTCGCCTACCGGCTAACGTTTGCTGCGCCAAAATCGAGCATCCCGCGCGAACCCAGGGTGCTAAGAAACGGGCGATAGCCCGTTTTTGGTTGTGCGAGCCGATTGTCCGTCTGCCGAGACGGTTCTGCCGGAAGCAATCGCCAAAAAAGGCGCAAGAGGACTACCTGAGCGAAAGCGGGCGCCGCCTCGCGCGACGCCCGAGAATAGGAGACAATGATGCCCAAGCTAAAGACCCATAAGGGGACGGTGAAGCGGTTTCGCCTGACCAAGAATGGGAAGGTGATGCGGATGAAGGCGGGTCGCACCCACCTGCGCCGCAAGAAGAGTAGCAGCAAGAACAGCGATTTCCGCCATGCCGTGCCGTCGACGGTCAAGAATATCGTCAAGACGGTCAAGGTGATGGCGGGTTCGGCTGCCGAATAGCGGCGGGCGCCGGTCTATGTAGATCGGCTGTGCCGCGCCAAGGCCTCTCGATAGAAGGCCTTGGGTGAAGTAAACTGTAGACGGAATTAACCCATCGTACGTGATCGGCTCCGAAGTGACCAGCCTATGCATGGTCCGCCCTCACGGAAGGAGATTCAAAGATGCCACGGTCTCGACCGAAGGTTGCCGCACACCGGCGACACAAAAAGGTCCTCAAGTTTACCAAGGGCCAATACTTGACAAAGTCCAAGCTCTTTCGCCGGGCGAATGAGGCCATGCTCAAGTCCCTATTCTATGCCACGCGCGACCGGCGCAACCGCAAGCGTGATTTTCGCAGCCTGTGGATCACGCGCATCAATGCGGCGGCGCGGCTGAGCGGGCTGAGCTACAGCCGGTTTGTTCACGGGCTGCGGCTGGCCAATGTTCAGGTAGACCGCAAGGTGCTGGCCGACATCGCCGTGCGCGATGCCAAGGCCTTTGCCCGGTTGGCCGATCTGTCGAAAGCTCAACTGAGCTGACGTCCGATCATCCGTTCACGCTGCCGTGAAAAACGGCGGCGTTTCCGGCAGCTTTCCGGCAGAATTCGACGGCAGGGGCAGACCGCCCCTGCCGTTGTCATTGGGTTGGTCATCGGCGTGCGGAGCCAATCGGCGGGAGCAAAGGGGATGATCACCAGCACGAGCAACAGCCGCATCAAAGAGGCGCGCAAATTGCAGCGGCGGCGCACTCGCCATGAGCAGGGGCTGCTGCTGCTTGAAGGGGTGCGGCTGGTGCGCGATGTCTTGCAGGCGGGCAGCCGCCCCGTCGAGGTTTTCTATGCGCCCGACCTGATCGAACACAACCCCGCGGCGCAGGCGCTGGTCGACACCGTGGTGCGGCAGGGAGTCGAGCCGCTGGCCTGTACGCCCGCGGTTTTTGCGACTTTGGTGGAGACGGTAACGCCGCAGGGCATCGCCGCCGTCGTGCCGCTGCCGGTGTTGGCGCTGCCCGCCGTCTTGCGCTTTAGCCTGGTGCTGGACGGCGTGCGCGACCCCGGCAACGCCGGGACGCTGCTGCGCAGCGCCGAGGCGGCCGGGGTGGACTGTGCGATCTTTGCGCCGGAGACGGTGGACCCATATAACGATAAGGTGGTGCGCGCGGCTATGGGCGCGCATTTCCGGCTGCCGCTGCGCGTCTGCGCGGCGTGGGATGAGGTCGCCGCGCTGCTGTCTCCCGACCAGCGGCTGTATGTGGCCGATGCCGCCGCCGCCCAGAGCTATGACGCGGTGGATTGGACGCGGCCCGCGGCGCTGATCGTCGGGGGCGAGGCGGTGGGCGCCAGCGCCGCGGGCCGCGCCATAGCGCAGCCGCTGGCGATCCCGATGGCAGGCGGCGCAGAGTCGCTCAACGCTGCCGTAGCCGGGGCCGTGATCCTGTTTGAAGCCGCGCGCCAGCGGCGGCTCTCCGGACGGTCCGCCGGGCTGTGACGGGGGGCTGTGACCGGCGCGTTGACAGGGGGGCCTTCCCAGGGTATCATACCGCCCAGACGATTGACCCACCCCGCACGCGCATCTGCCTACGGGCGACATCCGGAGGTTCCCTGCGCATGACGACAACCTATCTTTGGCTGGTCTTGGCCGGGTTTTTGCTCGGCTTTACTGCGTCTACGCTCTGGGAATGGTTTCATTTCCGTAAACAGCGCCTCAAGGCGCGCGATGCGCGCGTGCGCGAACTGGAAGCCAAGCTGCGCGGCCTGGAGGAAGAAGCCTTGATCCCCGCTGACGCCCCGCCCGCGCCGGCCTCTGCCCCCGGCTATCGCAGCCCCGGCGTCTTTCTGGAGAGTGAAGAGCCGCCCGTGAATTCGCCCGCTGCCCCTGTGATTTCTTACCTCGTCGCGCCTGCGCCGCAGGATGTCGTCTTGGTGACGCCGGAGACGGCGGGCGAACGCCGCGCCGAGCCACGCACCGGGTCGCGCGCCGGGTCGCGCATGGAATCCCGCCCGGCTGCCCCGGACGACTCGGCCCCGGAGCGTGCGCCCAGCCGCTCGCCGTCCGGCGGCATGTGGCGACACGCCGATACGACCTTGTTGTCGGTGCGGCGTGAGGCGCTGCGCAGCGGGGGATATGGACAAACTGCGGATCTGCCGGCGCGGGCTGCTGCACAGGAAGCGCCCGCCGCGCGGCCGCGTGCGAGTTGGCGCGACGACCCGGCGTTGACGCGCCGCTGCACCGACTATCCCGACAACCTCTCCAAAGTGAAAGGGATCGGCGAGGTCTACCGGCAGCGGCTCTATCAGGCGGGCATCTTCACCTGGCATCAGATTGCGACAACCGAGGTGGCGCGGCTGCGCCAGGCGACCGGCGCCTATCCGAGTTCGAATGTCGAAGAGTGGCCGGCGCAGGCGCGCGCGCTGGCCGAAAAGCAGCGGCGCGCCGGCGCGGTCTATACCGGCCCTCCGCCCGATGAGCTGACCAAGATCGTGGGGATCGGGCCGGTCGGCGCGCAGACGCTCTACAGCGCCGGCATCTGCACTTACGAGCAGCTTGCCGTCACGCCGGTCGAGGAACTGGCGGCGCTCTTCCCCATCGCGGTGGCGGGTGATCGGCCCGACTTCCAGCGCTGGGTCGTTCAGGCGGCTGCGCTGGCCGATGCCAAATATATGCGTTGAGCCGAGCGACCATGAACTCCGACCCGTTTGAGAAACGACCCTATCTCGACTGGGGGCTGGATCGCTGGAAGGCCGGGATCATCCTGCTGGTCTTTGGCGGGCTGGTAATCTCGTCATTGGCAGGGCCTGCCGTCGACCTGGCCGATGTCTCGATTGCGCTGCGCGCCCCGCCGGCCGCCGCCACCGCGCGCGTCCTGGCGGGGACAGATGCACCCCAGGCGGTCACTGCTGCGCCTTCCGTCACAGCGGCAGGCGCGGCCATTGCAGAAACGCCGCCCGCGCTGATGCCCACCGCGGCCATGACGCCCGCGCGTGCCGGGCTGTGCATCCCGTTGACGCTGGCGAACGTCAGCCCCAACGCCATTGTGGCGGCGCAGAGCCTCCGCGTCCTCTACGGCACGGCGGCAGCGGGGAGCCTGATCGAAGTGCGCGACCAGGCGACCGGACCGGTGGCCGATACGGATCAGTCGCCCGGCGTAACCCAAGAAGTCGTGTTGGGCACGACGGCTGCGGACCGCAACGGCCTCTGGCAATTGGGGCCGTTTACGCCGCTGCCGTCCGGCCAGCATGTGTTGACGGTCTATCAGCTTGGCGCGGCCGGCGCAATTGAAATCGCCGCTTCGCCGGTCGTGGTCACGGTCTTGGGGCTTGGGGAGCAAGGCCCGCCTTCGTTGGCGACGCCGTCGATTCGCTTCCCCACCTTGGGCGCGCGCCTGCGCAGCGGCCAGGCGACTTTTGTCGGCGCGGGGCTGCCGGGTATGGTCGTGCGTCTCTATTTGGACAATCGTCAGGTGGACGAGGGCGTGGTGACCACGCGCGAGGAGTGGCGGTTGACGCCGCAAGAGCCGCTTGCGCCGGGGGTGCATCTGGTGCGGGTTGCTGCTTTGAACCCTGAGGGCGCGATCATTGCCGAGTCTGCGCCGGTGGTCTTTATGGTAGAGGAGGAGGCGTCGTCACATCAGCCGCGGCTGCCGCTGCCGACCCCGGCGCTGCCGCTCACGGTCTCCAGCCTGGCCTTTGGCGACCGAGAGCGCCAGAGTCTGGTGGTGCGCGGGCAGGCCACGCCCCATGCGGGCGTCTCGGCGTGGGTGGGCGGCCGGCCAATCCGCTTTGCCAATGCGCTGATCGACGGCGGCTGGCAGTTCTGGTTGTTTGAAGACGAAACTTGGGCGGGCGAGGAACTGGTCGAGATCCGCACCAGCTTGGGGGAACGGCTGGTGACCGAGGCGCGTCCGCCGGCGGGGCCGGTGGTGCTGCGCTATGCGCCGCTGTTGTTGTCACCTCTCGACGGCGATGTGCTGACCACGCGCCGGCCTCTGCTGCTGGGGCTGGCGCAGCCGTCGAGCGAGGTGGGGGTGCGGGTTAACGGGCGCCTGGTGGCGCATGTGATGGCCGACCGGCAGGGGACCTGGGCCTATCAACTGACGGAGCCGCTGCCCGTGGGCTATTCGGTGCTGGCCGCCGAGGTCGAGGATAGCTGGACGACGCCCAAGCTCAAGTCGCGGTCCGTGGTGGTGACGTTAGCGCCGCAGCTCTAGGCGCGCCCGTACAGGGGTCGAGCGCCGGCGGCGCCGTACCGGACCGGTATTTTGCTTTTGCCTCCGGGGCTGTGCTATAGTACCCCTAGGTGCGGGTCCCTAGCTCAATTGGCAGAGCAGCGGCCTTTTAAGCCGCGGGTTCTGGGTTCGAGTCCCAGGGGGCTCACT
>JADLFO010000085.1 GCA_020845455.1 Caldilineaceae bacterium | reverse complement strand
GGGCGAGCGCAAGGTGTTGAAGACCTGGTCGCGCGCCTCGACGATCTTCCCGCAGTTCGTGGGGCATACGCTGGCTGTCCATGATGGGCGGCGCCATGTGCCGGTCTATATTACCGAGAACATGGTGGGGCACAAGCTAGGTGAGTTTGCGCCGACCCGCTTCTTCCGCGGCCATGTCCGGTCGGAAAAGACCACTAGGGCCCGGCGCTAGCATCATCTAGACCGGGGATCATCAGGGCGCGGGATGCGAGAAGGGAGTGGGAGATCATGGAAGTCCAGGCAGTGACCAAATTTACCGGGATCAGCGCGCAAAAGGCGCGGCTGGTGGTGAATGAAATGCGCGGCAAGAAGGCAGAAGACGCCTTGGCGCTGCTCCAATTTATGCCGCAGTCGGCGGCGCAGGTGGTTGCCAAGACCATCAAGAGCGCGCTCGCCAACGCAACCGAGAATTTCGGGCTGGAAGCGGACGATATGTACATCGCCAAGATTGTGGCCGATGAAGCGCCGCGGCGCAAGTGGCGCCGGTTTGGGGCGCGGGGCCGCTTTAAGCCCTGGATCCGCCGGTCGTCGCATATCACAGTCGTGCTTGAAGAACGCGTGGCGGGCCAATAGGAAGAGGAGGATCGCGTGGGTCGCAAAGTACATCCCAGAGGATTCCGTCTTGGAATCATTAAGGAACATAAGAGCCGCTGGTATGCCGACGGCAAGACCTACAATGAGCAGCTTGCCGAGGATCGCGAGATCCGCCGCATGGTGCGCGAGGAACTGCCCAAGGCTGGGATCAGCGGGATTGAGATCGAGCGCCAGCCCAACCAGGTGCATATCATCATCGACACGGCGCGGCCGGGGGTGATCATCGGGCGCAAGGGGGCCAGCGTCAATACGCTGCGCACCAAGCTGCAGGAGATGACCCAGAAGAAGGTCAAGATCGACGTGCGGGAGATCACCAAGCCGGAGCTGGACGCCTATCTGGTGGCGGAGAGCATCGCCGAGCAGTTGGAGCGGCGCATTAGCTGGAAGCGCGCCATGAAGCAGGCGGTGCAGAAGACGATGCGGGCAGGCGGCAGGGGGATTATGATCACCGTGGCCGGGCGGTTGGGCGGCAGTGAGATGGGCCGCGTCGACACCGTGCGCGAGGGGCAGATCCCGCGCCATACGCTGCGCGCCGACATTGACTATGGCACCGCCGAGGCGAACACGACCTTTGGCGTGATCGGCGTCAAGGTCTGGATCTATCACGGTGAAGTGATGCCGGGCGAGGAATATCACGCCCGCTACAGTGCAGCGGCTGCGGCCTAGGCCAAGCCGGCAACGGACGGAGATGATACCATGTTGATGCCGAAACGAGTGAAATATCGAAAGATGCACCGCGGCCGGCTGACCGGTCTGGCGCAGCGGGGCAATACGGTGGCGTTTGGCACCTATGGGCTGCAGGCAACCGAGCCTATGCTGTTGACCAGCCGCCAGATCGAAGCGGCGCGGCGCGCAGTGGTGCGCCATATCCGCCGCGGCGGTAAGCTTTGGATCCGAGTCTTCCCCGACAAGCCTATGACGCAGCGCGCCGCCGAGACCCGCATGGGTTCCGGCAAGGGCAGCGTCGACCACTGGGTGGCGCGGGTCAAGCCGGGCCATGTGCTCTTTGAGATGGCCGGGATCCGCGAGGACCAGGCGCGCGAGGCGCTGCGTCTGGCGTCGCACAAGCTGCCGATGAAGACTCAGTTTGTCAGCCGCGAGGACCATACCGCAAGCTAAGGCGCTGCCGGCGCTGCGGAGGAGACGGAAAGATGAAGAATAGCGAACTGCGATCAAAAACCGATGCGGAACTGGCCAATCAGTTGGACGACTCCCACGAGGAGTTGTTCAACCTGCGCTTCCAAAAGGCGACGGGAAAGCTCACGAATACGGCGCGGGTCGGGGTGGTGCGGCGGCAGATCGCACGCATCAAGACGATCTTGCGCGAGCGCGAGTTGGCCGGCGGGGCACAATAGGAGAAGAACGATGCGTGCGCGACGCAAGACAATGGTGGGTACCGTCACCAGCGACAAGATGGATAAGACCGTGGTGGTCACTGTCAACCGGATCACCCGCCATCCGTTGTATGGGAAGGTGATCAAGGTGAGCAAGAAGTATAAGGCTCACGACGAAAACAACGAGGCGAAGATGGGCGATGTGGTGCGCATCTGTGAATGCCGCCCCATCAGCAAGGACAAGACGTTCTTCGTGCAAGAGATTCTCGAACGGTCTGTACTGGTCGACGAACTCATCTAAGGCCAAGGGTGCAAGCATGATTCAACAGGAAAGCCGGCTCAAAGTGGCCGACAACACCGGAGCAAAAGAACTCTTGACCATTCGCGTCAAGGGGGGGAGCACCCGACGCTATGCGGCCGTTGGCGATGAGGTCGTGGCGACGGTCAAGTCGGCCAGCCCGACCGGCAACGTGAAGAAGGGCGATGTGGTGCGGGCCGTGATTGTGCGCACCCGGCGCCCGGTGCGCCGCCCGGACGGCAGCTATATCCGGTTCGACGAAAATGCGGCGGTGATTGTGGACGACAACCACAACCCACGCGGGACGCGCATCTTTGGGCCTGTGGCGCGTGAACTGCGCGAGCGGGGCTATATGCGCATCGTCTCGCTGGCGCCCGAAGTGCTGTAGGAGTGTGGGCTATGAAAATCCAGAAGGGTGATACCGTCGAGATCATTGCGGGCGATGACAAGGGGCACCGGGGCACGGTGCAGCGCGTGATCCGCAAGAAGAACAAAGACGGCAGCTATGACCCCAACCGGGTCTATGTAATTGTTTCGGGGGCGAACCTGGTGGTCAAGCACCAGCGGCGGACGCCGAATGTGCGCACCCAGGCGGGGCGGATCGAGCGGGAAGCGCCGCTTCATGTCAGCAATGTGATGCTGGTGGGGAGCGAAGGCCGCCCGACGCGCGCCGGCTATGATGTGGCAAACGACGGTACCAAGACGCGGGTCGACCGGCGCTCCGGTGCGCCGCTGCCCAAGCCCAGGGACTAAATTGGCCGGCCTGGATGGGCCGGATGATTCAGCAATCGATGGCCTGACCTGGCGCCGGACACGTCGGCGTCTGCGGGCAAGGAGTCAAATGCGATGAGCGATAACGGACAGCAGCCATTGCCGACCCCACGTCTCAAGGAGCGCTATCAGCGCGAGATCGTGCCGGCGATGATGAAGGAATTCGGCTATCAGAACAGCCTGCAGGTGCCGCGCCTGTTGAAGATCTCGGTCAACATCGGGCTGGGCGAGGCGCTGCAGAACAGCAAGGCGATTGAAGCGGCGACCGGCGACCTGGCGATTATGACCGGGCAGAGACCGGTGATCACCAAGGCGCGGCGCTCGATTGCGGTCTATAAGCTGCGTGAGGGCATGCCCATCGGCGCGATGGTGACACTGCGCAGCAACCGCATGTGGGATTTTTTGGACCGGTTGATCAACGTCGTGCTGCCTCGCCAGCGTGACTTTCAGGGGATCTCGCCCGATTCGTTCGACGGCCGCGGCAACTATAGCCTGGGGCTGCGCGAACAACTGGTTTTCCCCGAGATCGACTATGACAAGATCGACAAGGTGCGCGGGTTGGAGTTGACCATTGTGACCACGGCCAAGACCGACGAAGAGGCGCGCCGGCTGCTGGCACTGATGGATATGCCGTTCAAGCGGTCATAGCAGGAAGGGATGAATTGTGGCTAAGAAGTCCATGATCAACCGCGAGTCGAACCGCAAATATGCAGTGCGCGTGCGTAACCGCTGCAGGATCTGCGGGCGGCCGCGTGGGTATATGCGCCGCTTTGGGCTGTGCCGCATCTGCTTCCGGCAGGAAGCGCTGCGCGGCCATCTGCCCGGCGTCGTCAAGTCGAGCTGGTAGGCGTAGGGCGTTTTATCATTAATGGGCCGCCTTGCTGCCGGTAGACCGGCGGGAATGCGGGCCGGAGATGGTTACTAACTACAGTTTTCTGCAATCTGCCTGCCTGCGTGGGCGCAGGATCGCCCTCCCTAGCGGAGAGGGTCTTGGCCCAGGTTCAGCTAATGCTGTCAGGCGCGTTGAACTTTGCTCTGCAGGAGCTTGCAAGAGTGACCAAGGGAGCACACGATGAACAGTGATCCGATTGCCGATATGCTCACGCGTATCCGCAATGCCTCGATGGTGCAGCACAAACAGGTCGTCATGCCCAGCTCCAGGATCAAGGCGGACATTGCCAAGATTCTGCAGGAGGAGGGCTTTATCGACGGCTATACGGTGACCGGCGAGAAGCCGCAGCCCAATTTGGTGCTGCGTTTGAAGTACACGGGCCGCGGCGAGCCGGTGATCACCGGCTTGGAGCGGGTGAGCAAGCCCGGTAAGCGCGTCTATACAGGGTATCAGTCGATCCCCTGGGTGCGCGCCGGGTTGGGGATCAGCATCCTCTCGACGCCGAAGGGGCTGATGACCGGTCGCCAGGCCCGGCGCAACAAGCTGGGCGGCGAGATTATCTGCAAAGTCTGGTAGACCTGCGGGTCGCCGGATGCGAGCGCGTAGTGGGTAGGCCGCAGCCCGTTTGCGGGTGCGGCGCAGACCCAACGCAGAGAGGGGATAAGAAGCATGTCACGCGTAGGACGCAGCCCTGTGACGCTTCCGAAGAACGTCACAGTCGAAGTTCAGCCGGGCAACAAGGTGAAAGTGACCGGGCCTAAGGGGACGCTGGAACAGCAACTCAGCCCGGTTTTGGAGATCGTGCAAGAAGACGGGCAGATGTTGGTGAAGCGGCCCACGGACAGCCGCGAGCATCGTGCCCAACATGGGCTGGCGCGCGCCCTGCTGGCCAACATGGTGCATGGGGTCAGCACGGGTTTTACCCGGCGCATGGAGATTCACGGGGTGGGCTATCGCGCCGAGAAGCAGGGCAATAACCTGGTGATGCAACTGGGCAAGAGCCACCCGGTGGTGATTGCGCCGTCGAGCAAGACGATTTCGTTTGAGGTCGACCGCGATGGCCGCAATTTTGTGATCAGCGGGATTGACAAATGTGAAGTCGGCCAACTGGCCGCCGTGATCCGCAAGCAGCGTCCGCCGGAGCCGTATCAGGGCAAGGGCATCCGCTATGCGGGGGAGACGGTGAAGATCAAGGCCGGCAAGAGCGGCAAGACCGGTAAGGGCCGCTAAAGGGCATAGAGGAGTCAGGGTAAGATGGCTAAGGAAAGTCGTTTGGAGTCGCGCCGCCGCCGCCATGCGCGGGTGCGGCGCAAGGTGAGTGGGACGGCAGAACGTCCGAGACTGAATGTCTTCCGCAGTTTGCGGCACATCTATGCCCAGGTGATCGACGACAGCACGGGCCAGACGCTGGTCTCGGCATCGACCTTGGATAAGGATCTGCGCGACGCGATGGGCGAGTTGGCGGTGCAAGAGCAGGCTAAGGCTGTCGGCAAGGCGGTCGCCGAGCGTGCGCGCGCCAAGGGGATCGAACAAGTCGTTTTTGACCGGGGCGGCTACCCCTATCATGGCCGCATCAAGGCGCTGGCCGAGGGCAGCCGCGAGGGCGGTCTGGTCTTCTAGAGACAAGTGGAGAATAACAATGGCACGAGGTGAACGAGGCGAGCGCGGTGAACGCGGCGAGAGACGAGAACGGCGCCGAGAGCGCGAACGCGAAGAGCGTGAGGAGCTAGACGAGCGCGTTGTCCATATCGCCCGCACGGCCAAGGTTGTCCAGGGAGGCCGCCGGTTTGCCTTCCGCGCTGTGGTGGTGGTGGGCGACAACAAGGGGCGCGTGGGTGTTGGCATCGGCAAGGCGCGTGAGGTGCCCGATGCGATCCGCAAGGCGTCGGACCGCGCTCGCAAGGCGATGGTGACCGTGCCGATGTTGGGCAATACGATCCCGCATGCGGTGCAGGCCAATTTCGGCGCCGGCACGGTGTTGCTAAAGCCTGCCAGCCCCGGCACAGGCGTCATCGCCGGCGGCGGCGTGCGCGCCGTGGTGGAGGCTGCCGGCGTGAAGGACATCCTGAGCAAGTCCTTGGGCAGCGACAACATCTTGAATGTGGTGCAGGCGACCTTTACCGCGCTGCAAGAGCTGCAGGATTTCCGCCGCGAGGCCCAGCGCCGTGGGGTAGACCCCAAGCAGTTGGCGCCGTTCTGGTATCGGGAGGAAAACTATGCCTGACGGCAAGACGATCCGGATCAAGCTCGTGCGCAGCCCGATTGGGTTTGAGAAGAGCCAAAAGGCGACCGTCAAGGCGCTGGGGCTGAACAAACTAAACCAGGTGGTGGAGCAGCCGGACACACCCGCCACGCGCGGGATGGTCAATAAGGTCTCTCATCTGGTCGAAGTGATTGAATAGTTGATCGAATAGGCTATCAAGTCGATTTGCGCGCCCGCGCCAGGGGCCGGCGGCCCCGCGGCGGCGCGCAGCGCAGTGGAGAAAACGAATATGAAACTACATGACCTGCGCCCTGCAGAAGGTGCAACCAAAAAGCGCAAGCGAGTGGGTCGTGGGACCGGCTCCGGCAAGGGCAAGACCAGCGGCCGCGGGACCAAGGGGCAGAATGCCCGTTCCGGCGGCGGGGTGCGCTTTTCATTTGAAGGCGGCCAGTTGCCGCTGGTGAAGCGGCTGCCCAAGCTGCGCGGTTTTAACAACCGCTTTAAGGTCTATTACACGGCGATCAACCTGGATGTGCTCGAGCGCGTGTTCGAGGCCAATACGACGGTGACGCCGGCGAGCTTGGCCGGTGTGGGGCTGGCGGACGCTGCCGACCCGATCGTCGTCTTGGGTCGCGGCGAGATCTCCAAACCGCTCCAGGTTCAGGCCCACCGCATCAGCGAAGCCGCGCGCGAGAAGATCGAGGCCGCGGGCGGTTCTGTCGAGATCCTGGCCTGGGAAGTGAGCAAGCGCCTGCCCCGTTCCTAGGGGCGGGCGTTGCCCGTTCCCTAGCGGCCTGCCGGTTCACACCGGCCAAGGGAGATAACCGCTATGTTAGATGCTGTCCGCAATGCCTTTCGTCTGCCGGACCTGCGCCAAAAGCTGCTGGTGACGATTGGGATTTTGCTGCTATACCGCTTTGCGGCCCATATCCCGCTGCCGGGCGTCGACCGCGTGGCGTTGGAGTCGCTTTTCCGCGGCACGGACACGAATATGCTGCTCAGCCTGCTGAACTTCTTCAGCGGCGGCGGCCTGTCGCAGATGGGCGTGATGGCGTTAGGGGTCTATCCCTACATCACCGCTTCGATTATCATGCAGTTGTTGACGCCGATTGTGCCCGCGCTGGAAGAACTGAGCAAGGAAGGCGAGCAGGGCCGCCACCGCATTAACCAGTATACTTACTGGTTGACCGTGCCGCTGGCGATCCTGCAGGGCATTGCCCAGGGGACGCTGCTCAGCCGGCCTGTGGGCGGCGGGTTGGTGGTGCTGCCCAACTGGGGCTTCACCGGCGACAATCTGCTGCCGTCGATTACAATCATCGTGGGCATGACAGCGGGCACGATGTTCGGCGTCTGGCTGGGCCAGTTGCTGACCGAACAGGGGATCGGCAACGGGGTCTCGTTGATCATCTTCGCCGGTATTCTGTCGTCGGTGCCCTATCAGATCCGTCTGTTGTCGCAGCAGCCGATCCTGTTGATTCTGTTCATTATCATCACCATTCTGACGGTGGGGTTGATCGTCTGGGTGCAGGAGGGGCAGCGGCGCATCCCTGTACAATACGGGAAACGGGTGCGGACGATGCGCGGCAACCGCATGATGATGGTGGGGGGACAGAGCACCTATGTGCCGCTGCGTGTCAATACGGCGGGCATGATCCCGCTGATCTTTGCCCAGAGCTTGTTGATTTTGCCCAGCACCGTCGCCAGCTACTTTGTGACACAGCCCGGCTGGCTGGGGTCGTTTGCCACTTGGCTGGCCAACGCCATGAGCCCGACCAACTTCCTGTATTGGCTGTTGTATTTTCTGTTCACGGTGGCGTTTACCTATTTCTATACGGACGTGATGTTCCGGCAGCAAAATCTGCCGGAGACGCTGCAAAAGCAGGGTGGGTTTGTGCCGGGCATCCGGCCTGGCCCGCGCACCGAGTCCTATCTGAATGGGGTCTTGTCGCGCATCACGCTGGTGGGCGCGCTCTTCTTGGGCTTTATCGCCGTGCTGCCCTATTTTGTGGGTGTCATCGCCGACAGCTTTGTGGGCGGGGCAGGCGTTTTGACCGGCTATCAGTCGTTGATCATCAGCAGCGCCGGTCTGCTGATTGTGGTGGGTGTCGTGCTCGACACCATGAAGCAGATCGAGGCGCAGTTGCTCATGCGCAACTACGAAGGCTTTATCCGTTAGTAGTTTGCGAACCGACGGTACCGGAGCCTGCGCAGGATGCTCGGCCGCGGCGCTGTTCCAGCCTTTGTGGAGCAGCGCCCTGCCCTGTTCATCGCCGACCCTCGATAACGGGGGCAGGCGCCGGGCCGAACCAAGATTGAGGCAGAGATATGATGCAAGCAGAACGCCTGTACTTGGTCTTGTTGGGCGTACCGGGCGCAGGCAAGGGCACGCAGGCAACGATGTTGGAAGAGGCATTGAGCATTCCCCAACTCTCAACCGGCGACTTGTTTCGTGTTAATCTGAAGAACCAGACCGAGTTGGGCATACTCGCCCAGCGCTATATGGACCGGGGCAATCTGGTGCCCGACGAGGTGACGATCCGGATGGTGGAAGAGCGCTTGCAGCACGGAGATTGCGCTCTGGGCGCGATCTTTGACGGCTTTCCGCGTAACCTGGCGCAGGCGGTGGCCTTGGACCAGTTGACGGCTGTCTATGGGGGGATCCGCCGGGTGCTGTTGATCGACCTGGAGGACGACGAGGCCATGCGCCGGATCACGGGGCGGCGGGTCTGCCGCACCTGCGGCGCGGTTTATCATGTTGACTTTAACCCGCCCAAGGTTGAGGGCGTCTGCGACTTGGACGGCGGTGAGCTATATCAGCGTGACGACGACAAGCCGGAGACGGTGCGCAACCGGCTCTTTGTCTATTATAAGCAGACGGCGCCCTTGGTCGGCTATTACTTTGCCAAAGGGCTGTTGACGGAAGTGGACGGTTCGCAGCCGATTGAGACGGTGCAGGCGGCGCTGCTGGCTGCCTTGCAGGATACCGCAGCCGTCATCAGGTAGCGTGCCGGTCGATAGGCTGTATAAAGGTGGTTGAGGGCTGATGGGACGAATGTTTCGGCGTGAACAATCCAAGGTGACGCGCAAGTCATTGCCGCGCGCGGTGCAGGAGCGTCCCGCACCCATTTTGAAAAGCCCGCGCGAGATCCAAATCATGCGTGAGGCGGGGCGGGTGGTGGCGCGCGTCCATGCGGCGCTGCGTGAGCTGGTGCGCCCTGGCGTCAGCACCTGGGAACTCGACCAGGTGGCGCTGGAGGTCTTGCAGAAATATGGGGCCGTCTCGTCCTTTCTGGGCTATCGCGGCTATCCGGCCAACATCTGCACCAGCATCAACGAAGAGCTGGTGCATGGCATCCCGTCGAAGGAGCGTATCCTGAAGACGGGCGACATTATCAGCATCGACGTAGGCGCACAGTACCGCGGTTTTATCGGCGACAGCGGTTGGACCTATGCGGTGGGCGAGATCGACGAGCAGAGCGCCGAGCTGATGCGCGTGACCGAGGCCGGCCTCTTTGCCGGCATCGCGCAGGCGGTGGTGGGCAACCGGGTGGTCGACATCAGCCGGGCCGTGCAGCAGGTGGTGGAGGGGGCCGGGCTGCATGTGGTGCGCGAATATACGGGCCATGGGGTTGGCCGCCAGATGCATGAACCGCCCCAGGTGCTCAACTATGTGGGGGGCGACCCCGATGGGATGTTGGTCCTGGAGCCAGGGGTGGTGATCGCCATCGAGCCGATGGTGCAGGTGGGAACGTGGCAGACACGCTCGCTGCGCGATGGCTGGACGGTGGTGAGCAAGGACGGCAGCATGGCCGCCCATTTTGAACATACGGTGGCTGTAACCAACAATGGGCCAGAGATTTTGACGCTCCCCTAGTGGATATGTTAAACTAGATGGGTTGCGCCAAACGAGTTTGAGGGAGTTTTGACGATGAAAGTTCGACCTTCTGTTAAGCGGATGTGTGAAAACTGTAAGGTTGTCCGGCGGCGCGGCGTGCTCTATGTGCTGTGTACGAACCCGAAGCACAAGCAGCGCCAGGGATAGGCGGCACACACAGTAAAGGGGATTCTCCATGGCACGTATTGCAGGTGTTGACATTCCACGCGACAAGCGTGTTGAGATTTCGCTGACTTATATTTTCGGCGTTGGCCGGACGACGAGCCAGAAGATTCTGGCCGCGACCCAGATCGACCCCAACGTGCGCGTGCGCGACCTGGACGAGAGCCAGCTCACGCGCCTGCGCGAGTACATCGACCGCAACTATACGGTCGAAGGCGATCTGCGCCGCGAAGTGAACATGAATATCAAACGGTTGATGGAGATCGGCTGCTACCGTGGTCTGCGCCATCGCCGTAATCTGCCTGTGCGCGGCCAGCGCACGCGCACCAATGCGCGCACGCGCCGCGGTGTGAAGCGCACAGTGGCCGGCAAGAAGCGGGCACGCAAGTAAGTAATCAGAAGAACGTTTCTCTGGCCCCTGCGGGGGGCGAGCGGAACGCGGATTGAAATGACCGAGAAACCACTGGGGGTTTACGCGCCAGGCCGGCTAGACCGAGGGTAAAGGAGTAACCGTGGCTCGACCGCAACGCCGACGCGACCGTCGCACAGTGCGACGTGAGCGCAAGAATGTACCGCATGGGCAAGTGCATATCCATGCGTCGTTTAATAACACGATTGTAACGATTACCGACGTGCAGGGCAGCACGCTCTGTTGGGCGAGCAGCGGCAGCGCCGGTTTTAAGGGCAGCCGTAAGTCAACCCCCTTTGCGGCACAGTTGGCGGCCCAGAGCGCGGCTCAGGCTGCGCGCAGCGAATACAATGTGCGCGAGGTGGATGTCTTTGTCAAGGGGCCTGGCCCCGGCCGCGAAAGCTCGATCCGCTCGCTGCAGGCGGCGGGGCTGACAGTGCTGTCGATCACCGACATCACGCCGCTGCCCCACAACGGCTGTCGTCCGCCCAAGAAGCGCCGCGTCTAGTTGGGGCCGGGTGTTGCGGGCAGCGGGTTGCTGCCTGGGCGCGCCCCGCGTGCGTGAACTCGATCGAATGAGCAGGCAGCCAGGCGGCTGCCTGCTCTGACACCATTGGTTCTGCCACTGATTCCGATGCCGATGGTTTGATACCGTTGGCTTCGGCGCCGTTGATGGAGAGCCGTGGAAGTGACCAAGCGAAGGTTGACAGGGATTTGCTGGAGGAAAGATGGCAAATTACACGGATGCAGTGTGCAAATTGTGCCGGCGGGAGGGGCAGAAGCTTTTCTTAAAAGGTGAGCGCTGCCTTAGCCCCAAGTGCGCGATTGAGCGCCGCAATTATCCGCCGGGCGATCATGGCAAGAAGGCCACGTTCCGGCGCAAGGTGTCGGAATATGGCTTGCAACTGCGCGAGAAGCAGAAGGCGCGGCGCATCTATGGCGTGATGGAGCGGCAGTTCCGCCGCTATTTTAGCGAAGCGACGCGGCGCAAGGGTCTGACCGGCACAGTGCTGCTGACGATCTTGGAAAGCCGGCTGGACAACGCAGTCTACCGGTTGGGCTTTGCGGACAGCCGTGCGCAGGCCCGCCAATTGGTGCGCCATGGGCATTTTGATGTCAATGGCCGCAAGACGGATATCCCTTCCTATCAGGTCAGCGTGGGCGATGTGATCTCGGTGCGCGGCTCCAGCAGGGAGAGCGTCTATTTTAAGGACCGCAGCCAGATCATGCAGAGCAACCGCGTGCCTGCTTGGCTCAACGTGAACTTGGCCGCGATGAGCGGTTCGGTGCTGGCCGAGCCGGGGCGCGAGGATGTTGAGATCCCGCTGAACGAGCAGCTTATCGTCGAATATTACAGCCGGTAAGCGGAATGGCAGTGGGCCGCGGGGCGGCTGTGAGGTTCGGTTTTATGCCGGATGCCAGAGCCGCCATGATGGCCGCGGCTATTCACGACAGCCGTGTACTCGGTATCAAGGTGTATCGCACATCGACGCTGGCGAGCAGACAGCCACCGGCGCGTGTTGGTAAGTAGGGAGGGCTGCCGTTGATTAACATGGTTCTACCCAAAATTGAAGTGGAGGCCAGTTCGCAGAACTATGGCCATTTTGTGATCAGCCCATTGGAGAGCGGCTATGGGATCACGCTGGGCAACGCCTTGCGCCGCGTCCTGCTGGCGAGCCTGCCCGGCGCGGCGGTGACCTCGATCCGGCTGACCAATATCCACCATGAGTTTTCGGCGATCCCGCATGTGCGGGAGGATATGACCCGGCTGATCTTGAATGTCAAGCAAATCCGGATGATCAGCCGCAGTGAGGAGCCGGTGCGGATTCACGTCGAGGTGACGCATGAAGGCCCGGTGACGGCGGGGGACTTGATCTGCCCGCCTGAGGTGGAGATCGTCAACCCCGACCTCTATTTGCTTACCGCCGATTCCAATGATGTGGATTTGGATATCGAGATGGTGGTGGGCACGGGCCGCGGCTACAGCCCGGCAGAGGATCGCACCCGCCTGCCGCTGGGCGAGATCCCGGTCGACGCCATCTACAGCCCGGTGAAGAAGGCCGCCTATCGGGTGGAGCGCACCCGCATCGGCCAGCAGACCGATTATGACCGGCTGAACCTGGAGATTTGGACTGACGGCACGATTTCGCCCGAAGAGGCAATGCGCCGCTCGGCGGAGATCCTGGTGCAGCACTTGACGCTCTTGGCGGGCGCCAAGGTGGTGGAGATCGAACAGGCTGAGGAAGAGGAAGAGGGCATCCCCGGCCGCATCTACGATGCGCCGATTGAGGAATTGGAGTTGACCGTGCGCGCCTATAACTGTCTCAAGCGCGCCGGTATCACCAAGGTGGGGGAGATTCTTCGCCGCATGGAAAAGGGCGAAGACGAGATGCTGGCTATCCGCAACTTTGGCAAGAAGTCGTTGGATGAATTGGTCGACAAGTTGCGCGAAAAGAACTATCTTGAGGTGCCGGGGGTAGACTTGAGCGCCTTCTTCGGGGATGGCTATCGCAGCGGCGACACAGAGAGTGAAGACGCCGAAGCGGGCGGCGAAGAAATGGGCGACGCGATGGACGAGGTCGGCAGCGCCTAGGCGCGGTCTGCGCGGTCCATCTGGCAATACCCAGACGCAGGCAGCCCGGCAGGGCCGCGGCTTGGCGTCTATGCAAGACTAATTTGCCTTTAGCGGGAATGGGTACTTATGCGACATCAAATTGCAGGACGAATTCTGGGCCGTGACACCGGTCATCGTAAGGCGCTCTTTCGGAACTTGGTACGCGAGCTGTATCTCCACGGGCGCATTACGACCACCGAGGCCAAGGCACGCGCCATCCGCGGCGATGCCGAGAAGCTGATCTCCAAGGCCAAGCGCGGCCTGGCCGACGGCGGCAACCGCGTCCATGCCCAGCGCTTGGTCAACGCCTATCTGAACGATAAGGCGGTGTCGAAGAAGGTGTTCGACGAGATTGCGCCGCGCTATAGTGAGCGCAGCGGCGGCTATACGCGCATCATTAAGCTGGGCAAGCGTCTGGGCGATGCCGCCGACATGGCGATCATCGAACTGGTGCAGAGCGAGTAAAGGGGCGCAGCCGGGCGCGGGGTGACGGAGAGGCACGCATCCGCCGATCTGCCGGTGCGCTATGTGGCCGGTCTGATCAGCTATGACGGGACCGACTATCACGGCTTTCAGGTGCAGGCGGGGGTCCCCACGATCCAAGGGGCGCTGGAGACGGCGCTGGTCGCCTTCGCCCAGCCGGAGAGCCGGGTGAGCGGGGCAGGGCGCACCGATGCCGGCGTCCATGCCCGGGGGCAGGTTGTGGCGGTGCGGGTGCGTTGGCGGCATACGGTGGCAGCCCTACAAAATGCGTGGAATGCGCATCTGCCGCCCGCCATCCATCTGCGCCGGCTGGTAGAAGCGCCGGAGGGGTTTCACCCCCGTTTTTGTGCGCGGTGGCGGACTTACCGCTACACGGTGATCCAAGCCGCGGGTTGGGGGCCGGTGCGTGCGCCGCTGACCGACCGTTACGCGTGGTTGGTCGCCCAGCCGCTGGATTGGGCGGCGATGCAGGAGGCAGCGCAGCGGCTGCTGGGTGAGCATAATTTCGCCACCTTTGGGCAACCGGCGCAGGGCGAAAGCACGGTGCGCCGGGTGGCCCAGGCCGAATGGCGGCCGGCGGAGTCGTCGCTGCCTCGTCTGGACCCCTATCCGGGGGAGACGTGGGTCTTGACGATTCGGGCCAACGGCTTTTTGCGCCAAATGGTGCGCAGCCTGGTGGGGACGCTGGTGATGGTGGGCCGAGGCGAGTTGAGCGTCGCCGCGTTTGAAGAACGGCTGGCGGCGCGGGAGCGAAGCCTGGCCGCGCCGCCAGCCCCGCCCCAAGGGTTGGTGTTAGAACAGGTGGATTATCCGGACCAATGGGCGCTGTGGTCTGGGGCCGTGGGGCCACCCCCAGAGGAGTCCCACGCGGGTGGGATGGCATGAGGGTGTGGGCACAGGGCTAGGCGCAGGACATCACGGGCCGCAGTGGCTTGGTAGGTGGATCAAATCAGGTTAAGAGGAGTGAGTAGCGTGAAGACATTCAGTCCCAGCGCCGAAGAAGCCAAGGCCGCCCGTGAGTGGTGGGTCGTGGACGCCTCGGGCAAGACCCTGGGCCGCTTGGCTTCGGAGATTGCGCGAATCTTGCGCGGCAAGCACAAGCCGACATTTAGCTATCATGTGGATGGCGGCGACTTTGTGATCGTCACCAATTGTGAAAAAATCGTAGTCACAGGCGATAAGCTGGATACGGTGCGCTATTACCGTCATTCGCGCTATCCTGGCGGGCTAAAGAGCCGCACAATGCGCGAGCAGCTTGGCCGTTTCCCCGATCGCGTCCTGTTTGAGGCGGTTAAGGGGATGATGCCAAAGACGCGCCTTGGCCGCGCGCAGATGCGAAAGCTGCACATTTATGCCGGGGGCGAGCATCCCCACACGGCGCAGAAGCCCCAGGTCTGGGAGGTCTAGGAGGAACGATGGCGGAATATGTTGAGGCTGTAGGCCGGCGCAAGACTGCCACAGCGCGGGTGCGTCTGTATCCGGGCAGCGGCGAGATTGTGGTCAACGACAAACCGATGGACGTCTATTTTGGCCGCGCCCTGGATCGCATGATCCTGCGCCAGCCGCTGGCGATCACCGGCACCGAGGCCAGCTATAACATCAGCGTGCATGTCAGCGGGGGCGGCGAAGGCGGGCAGGCGGCAGCCGTAAAGTTGGGCATCGCCCGTGCGCTGTGCGAATTGGACGGCAATCTGCGCCCGGCGCTCAAGACCGCGGGTTTTCTGACGCGCGACGCTCGCGCCAAGGAGCGCAAGAAGCCCGGTCTCAAGCGGGCGCGCAAGGCCCCGCAGTACACCAAGCGCTAAGGCGTTTGGGCGGTTGGATGGAAATGGAAGCCTCCAGGTCGCTGCGATCCTCGCGGACGGCCTGGAGGCTGTTGTTATTGGCGCGGGGAGGTGAGGTGAGGGCATGACACTTATCCGCACGGGGATCCTGCATGTCCCCAACCTCGATATGGCCGCAGGCGCTGCGCTGCGCCGGTTGCTGCGTGAGGCGCTGTCCGGCGCGGTGGTGCTGCACGAAAGCTATGCGGCGGACCAGCGCTATTGGATCGAAGAGACGCTGCGCCGCTGGTGCGATGAGGAGGAACTTGACCTGGTGCTAACCGTGGGCGGCACGCTGCCCGCGCCTGGCCCCAGCGGGCGCGAGATCGTGCCCGAAGCGACGACGGCGGTGGTAGAGCGGCTGCTGCCCGGTCTGCCGGAGGCGATGCGCGCCTATGCCCAGGAGGAAACGCCGCTGGCGCTGACCGACCGCGGGGTGGCGGGCATCCGTGGGCGCTCGGCGATCCTCAATTTGCCGGGCGGGGCCGGGGCGTCGGTACGCTTCTTGGAGGCCGTGGTTGAGGCGTTGCCTGCCATCCTGGCGCATTTGCGCGATGACCCGGCGGCC
>JADLFO010000084.1 GCA_020845455.1 Caldilineaceae bacterium | reverse complement strand
TGGCCGACGCCCAGCATCTCCCCGGTCAGGTTCGAGATCAGGGGAATCTGGGGGGTGTGAAAATCCACGGCGCGCGCGGCGCGCTCAAAGGGATCGAGCATCGGCGCCATCAGCGGTGAATGAAAGGCATGGGAGACGTTGAGCCGTTGGGTGCGGATGCCCTCCTGCGCCAACTCTGCCAGCACCGCTTCCACCGCGGCCTGGCTGCCGGAGATGACGATATGCTGCGGGCCGTTGACGGCGGCGATGGAGACCTGATCGCTGTAGGCTGCTAGGGCTGCGGTCAGCCGCGCTTCATGGGCGAAGACCGCGGCCATCATGCCGTCTTTGGGCAGAGCTTGCATTAACCGCGCACGCTGCGCGATCAGCGCCAAGGCATCCCCCAGGCTGAAGACACCCGCGACACAGGCGGCGACCACCTCGCCCACACTGTGCCCCAGAACCGCGGCAGGCCGCACACCCCACGCTATCCAGAGCTGGGCCAAGGCATACTCCACGGCAAACAGGGCGGGCTGCGTATATTGGGTCTCGTCCAGCAGCGCGCCCAGGTTGGGATCGCCGGAATAGAGCAGCGCGATCAGTGAATGATCCAGATAGGGGCGGAGTCGGCGGTCACATTCGTCCAGGGCGTCGCGGAAGACAGGTTGGGTCTCATACAACTCCCGGCCCATGCCCACCGCTTGGCTGCCCTGCCCCGTGAAAAGGAAGACGACATCCTTGTCCTGTGCATCGGAGACTTCGCCGCGGGCGACACCCGGCGCGGATCGTCCGGCGGCGCTCGTCGCCAGCTTTTCGACCAGTTCAGCGGCGGAACCGGCCACAAGCGCCAGTCGCCGGTTCATGTGAGTGCGGCCCGTGTTGGCCGTATAGCAGATATCCGCCAGAGTGACGTTGCTCTCTGCTAGGGTCTGCCGGTAGCGGTTGCTCAACTGCTGCAGGGCGGTTTCGTCTTTGGCGGAGAGCGCCAGCAGATGGAGCGGCCGTTCCATCTGCGCGATACGCAAGTCTGTCGCCGGTGCCGCCTCGAGGATCATGTGCGCGTTGGTGCCGCTGAACCCAAAGGAACTGAGACCTGCGAATTTGGGCGCGTCTTGCGGCCAGGGCATGGCCGCGGTCCCCACGACCACAGGGCTGCTCTCCCAGGCGATATGCGGGTTTGGCGTGTGGAAATGCAGATGGGGCGGGATCGTCCCGTGGCGCAGCGCCAGCACGGTCTTGATCAGCCCGGCGATGCCGGCCGCGCCCTCCAGATGGCCGATGTTGGTCTTGACCGAACCGATCACAAGCGGACGGTCGGCGGGCCGTTCTTTGCCATAGACTGCCATCAGCGCTTGCACCTCGATCGGGTCGCCCAAGGGCGTGCCGGTGCCGTGGGTCTCCACATAGTGCACCTTGGCCGGGGAGACGTGCGCGTTGGCCAGGGCCTGGCGGATCACCGCGGCTTGGGCCGGTCCGTTGGGCGCGGTTAACCCGCTGCTGCGTCCATCCTGGTTGACCGCGGAGCCGCGGATCAGGGCGAGGATCGTATCGCCCGCGGCCCGCGCGTCCGAGAGACGCTTGAGTACGATCATCCCGCAGCCTTCGCCGCGCACATAGCCATCGGCCGCGGCGTCAAAGGTCTTGCAGCGGCTGTCGGGCGAAAGCGCCTGCATCTTGGAGAGGGCTACGCTGCCCTCTGGGGAGAGCACCACGTTGACGCCGCCCGCTAGGGCGAGATCGATCTCCTGATTACGCAGGCTTTGGCAGGCTAGGTGGACCGAGAGCAGAGAGGACGAGCAGGCGGTATCCACCACCACAGCCGGGCCGTGCAGCCCAAGGGTATAGGCCAAGCGGCCCGCGGCGACGCTGTCGCCGTTGCCGGTCGCCATATAGGCCTCGATCTGGGCCAGGTCGCTGATCAGCAGCCGGCCATAGTCGCCGATGCCGGTCAGCCCTACATAGACGCCGGTTTGGCTGCCCTTGAGCCGGTCCGGCGCATAGCCCGCGTTTTCCAACGCTTCCCAACTGACCTCCAACAGCAACCGCTGCTGCGGGTCCATGGTATGGGCTTCGCGCGGCGAGATGCCAAAGAAATAGGGGTCAAACTGGTCTATCCCCAGCAGAAAGCCGCCGCCGCGTGCGTACATCTTGCCGGGCGCAGCCGGGTCAGGGTCATAATAGGCCTCCACATCCCAGCGCTCCGGCGGCGTCTCGATAATGGCGTCCTGCCCCTCGGCCAGCAACTGCCAGAACGAGCGCAGATCGCTTGCTCCACCAGGAAAGCGCAGACCGATGCCGGTGATGGCAATCGGCTCGAACGCGGCCTGCTCCAATGTATCGAGCTTGGCCTTCATCTCGCGCAGTTCCAGCAGCGCGCGTTTGATGGGCGATAGGTTTTCCATGTCCATAGACGAAGTGCTCATCTCATTCCCTTTGCTGCTTCATCTGTTGGAGCTCCGCCATGAGCAGCGCCGCGGCTTCTTCATCGGATAGCTGGTCAAGGTCGTCGAGGGATTGCGGCTGGGCCGACGGCTCGGCGGCTGCTCGCTGTCCTAGCGCGTGAACCGGCGATGCGTTCTCCAGACCCAGCACCGCTTGCCCCAGATAGTCTGTCAGCGCTTCGACCGTGGGATAGTCGAAGAGCAGGGTCGCGGGCAGGTCCGTGTGGAGGCTGCTGCCCAGGCGGTTGCGAATCTCCAGCGACATCAAGGAATCCAGCCCCAGTTCGCTCAAGGGTTGGTGCGTGTCAACCGTCTGACCGGGGTCTAGCCCCAAAATGGTATGCGCCTGTCTCTGAACATGCTCCAGCAGCCGCCGGCGGCGCTTGCTGGGGTGCAGTTCGGCCAGTTGTTGGGCAAGCGACTGTTCGGGCGCGGTTTCCGTTTTTTCCGCTTGGGCGGGCGCAGCCTGGACGCGTCGCCCCACCTCCGAGAGAAAGGCCGTCCGTTCGGCGTGCGGCATGGCGCGGAAATAGGCGGGCCAATCCACCGGCACCACGCCCGCTTGAACTGTCTGTGAGAAGAGCAGCCCCACAAAAGCCGCGACGCCCTGCTCCGGCGCGATGCTCCCGACACCCAAGGTGTGCAGGCGCTGCCGGCTGTGTTCGCCCAGCTTGGTGATCGCGCCAACCTCGGACCACAGCCCCCAGTTGATGCTCAACCCAGGCAGCCCCTGGCTGCGCCGGTAATGGGCCAGCGCGTCGAGAAAGGCATTGGCGGAGGCATGGTTGGCTTGGCCCGACGAGCCGAGCAGCGCGGAAAACGACGAGAACAAGACAAAGAAATCCAGCGGCTGGTCGAG
>JADLFO010000083.1 GCA_020845455.1 Caldilineaceae bacterium | reverse complement strand
TGCCTTTGCCGCCGCTTTCCTGTCCTTCTTTTGCAAGGGTATGAAAGTATGATTCTATGATTGTATGCAGATGGGTTGTATGCAGATGGGGTAGATCTTCCACGTCTTGACCCTCACCCTCACCCATGGTAAACTGTACACATCATGCAAAGTGTACAGAATGTTCGATCACCACACAAAGAGGAGGAGATCACCATGGAACGCAGGCTCGGCGTGACAGAAGTGCGAAGCCGCTTAGGCGAGATCGTGGACAAGGTCCAGTACCAGGGCGATACAGTCGTGTTGGAGAAGAACGGCAAACCTGCCGCTGCCCTCATCTCGTTCGCGCTCTTTGAACAGTTCCTGCGCCAGCGCGACGCCGCCTATCAGGTAGTACTCGATGTGCAGCAGCAGAACAAAGACCTGGAAATGAATGAAGATGGGCTGTTCGCCTTCGTCGACGAGGCCGTGCACGCAGTGCGCAAACAGACCAAACAACCCCCCGATAGACGGTAGAATGAAGTTGTATGCGAATCGTGCTCGATACCAATGTGCTGGTCAGTGCGCTGGTGGCCGCAAGAAGCGCCCCAGCCCAGATCGTGGCGCGCTGCCACCGCGGTGAACTGGAATTGGTGGCCTCGCCGGAAAGCTTAGCCGAACTGCGCCGCGTGCTGTACTATCCCCATATCCGTAAGCGCCTACAATACAGCGATGAGCAAATCGAAGGCTACGTGGCCTACCTCGAACAGACGGCCGTGCTGTTGACCCCGACGCTTACGATACAGGCCGTGCCCAACGACCCCGACGACGATCTGTTTGTTGTGTTGGCGCTGGAAGCCCAGGCACCCTACCTCATCTCGGGCGACAAACACTTGCTCAGTGTGGGCCACTATGCGGGTGTGACCATCCTCAAGCCCACCGCCTTTTTGCAGCTCTGGCAGACGCTCCACCCCTAGCCGTCCCAAGAACCCTAGCCCCAACCCATCTGCTCACCCCAACAAAAAATGGGTGTGAGGTTGCCCCCACACCCGTACCCCTTCAACAATTCAGAAACTCTTAGCGGCCCGGCACACGCACAGCGACGCCGACCGCGCTGCCGGCACGTGTGGGCAGAAAGAAGGATTGGCTCACAGCCAGGATCTGTTTCTCACCCCGGTAGAGAAAACGCCCGTTCCCCTGGGCAACGATAGGCCCGCCGGACGGATAGAGCGCCCAGCGGAACGGCCCCTTGCCAAAGTCTTTCTCTTCAACCCACCAGCCGGCTCCCCCGCGCACCTCACCTCGCCGGCCCCTCACATCGTGCCGGCGCCCGCTGGGCCAGGGTCTTCCGGAAACCTTCGATCAGGTTCAGCCAGGCGGCTTTCTTGGGCACGGGTACGAAGTGGAAGCGGGGATGGACATAAGGCATAGTCGGAGAGTCGAAGCGCCTCATCACCCGATATCACCCTGTCGGGGGGTTGAAACACTGCCGGGGGCCGGCCCGCTGAGAAAGGCCGCGAGAGGTGGAAAACCGGGTCTAGCCCTGGAGTCCGTAGCCGAGTGCGCGCAGACGATTGCGAAAGCGGGTTTCGCGACTGGTCGGGATCACCAAGTCGCGGCTGCCCAGCGCCTGACAGAACTTGCCCAACTCCGGATCCGCCAGCACAACCGACACCAGATCGGCGTGAGCGGCGCGGATGCGCAACATCGGCCCCTCTATGCTAAACGCGCGGGCCGCGTCCGCCATCTCGTCCAGGCGACGCTCGACTTCGGACGGCAGCGGTTGGCCGTTCTGCCGCGCCAAAAACCCCCGCAGCGCCTCCAGATCGCTCCCTTGCTCCAGCGCCAACAGCACCTTCTGCACATCCAGCCGGTAGGCGGCCTCCCCTGCCGGCGTGGCGATCTGATCCAGTTGCGCCCTGTCCACCGGCGTTAGGCGCGCCGGGTCGAGAAGTTGCAGAAGCCCGTCGGCGTCGACGCGCAGCACAGGCGCAGCGGCGGGCGCTGCCATCGGATAGTCGCCCGCCTGCCCGAAGAGATAGGCGCCCAACGGGTTGATGCGAAAGAAGAGCAGCCCGTCATAGCGGCTGTAATATTCTTCCTCAAAATCGGCGTAGAGCGCCACGGCCAACTCGACTTCGCCGGGAGGCAGGTAGGCAATGTCCAGCGCGCCGATCACCGCCAAATACTCCCAGAGCACCGCGTTGATGTAAAGCCCGTTGACGAGAAGCCACATATCCCGGCTGTCGGCCCACGGCTCATAGTATCCGCCTCTTCCATAGCGGTAACCCATATAAAGCTTATGGATGCCGCCTTCCTCCACCTCGAAATCAAAATGCCATATCTTCAGCGCCCGATAGAATTCCGCGATCTCGATCCACACGCCGGCAGGACACCACGAGAGCGCCTCGACAATGCGACTGCGGCGCAGACCAGGCTTGGTGAGACGAATGCCGTGTGCGCGCAGCCCCTTGAGCGCATCCAGCCGCGTGAGTTCGTCGAACACACTCGCTTGGGTCCAGATCTCGAACGCGTCCAGCAGCAGTTCGGGGTCCTGGCGGGTGAGAAAGGCGCGGCCAAGCTCGGTCAGTTTGCCGTCATATTTCGACACCAGCCCCGCGCCTATGGCAAAGGTCGTCAACCCAAATGCACGGATGGTCTCTTCGGCGCCCGGCGTTGCGCCCCTGCGCCGGTCCGACGCCAGATAGGCCGGGCTGTAGAAGTCGCCGTCGAGCAGATTCTGGAGCAGCGTCGCCAGCCCGGTGGGCGTCAGCCGGTCCCCGGCTGAGTTGAGCTTGACGGCACGCTGGTCGAACAACTGCAACAGGAGCAGCAGATCGTGCCGGCCCGCCTTCTCGGTCTCGGCCACCATCAGCCCACCCCATTGCGCGCCCCTGGCTGCGATGAACGCCTCAAGCTCTTCTCCGCCGACGACTTGAAACCGCTCCGGCGGCGGAACCAGGTCGGTCAGCCGCTCCATCAATTCCGGTGGGATTTGCCCCTGGTGAATAAAAAGATCCGGCAGGATGGGCGTATACGTAAAATACCAGGCCGACTGCTCCGGACGTTTGGGCAGACTGCCATACTGGGCGATAAAGGCGTCTGCGACGAACTCGCCGCCATTGTGGTAGGCCGAAGCTACAGCCTTGCGCGATAGGTCGTCCATTGCCCGGTAGAGACGCTGTAGGTGCGCCGGATTCTGCAGCGTCTCTGCCAGGGATTGGGCCCGCTGATCCTTGCGCGTGGGCCGTGTCCCCATGGGCACGACGGCCGCGCACAGCCTGATAAACTCGGCCAGGGTATCGCTGTTATATTCGAGAAAGAGTTGCTCTAGGCTCATTGGGTTTCTTCTTCAGGATCCGTGTCCGTATTTGCATCCGCCGCATCGGCGGCGAACGCCTCGCGCAGCGCGGCGCGCGTCATGGCGTCGTACACCGGTCCCAACTCGCTCTCCAGGTTTTCGGCAAAGCCCGCCGGCCCCAGGCGACGCAGAATCGGGTAGGGCTGCGCCGGGGTTCGGAAGTCGGTGGGGAACTGGTGCAACGCCTGTCCCATCTGCCAGAAGGCGGCGAGCGTCTCTTCTAGCGGCGGCGCAGCTTCGACGGTCACATAGGGCGCCGGTTCCTCTGCAATCATGGCGGCGGGTGCGGCCTGGGTTTCCCGGCGCGCGGCCAGCGCCGCCATGATCTGCTCCTGGCTGCGCCCGCGCAGCCGGAAGATCAAGAAGGGGTCTTCGTCGAATTGCTCGCCCAAAATATAGTGGACGGCGGCCACATGTTTGCAGGGGTTGGCCCAGTCCGGGCAGGAACAGGCGCTCTCCAACTCGTCGCTCGAAGCGGGCAGCAGCGTCACGCCCGCGGCCGTAAACGCCTCCTCGATCTCGTGCGGCATTTCGCCCGCCAGAAGCTGCGCCGAAAAGATCGCCCGCTCTGCCAGCGCCTCGATCACCGCCTGCCATGCGCGGTCGCTTAGCGGCTCCAGGCGGATCGTCACCCGGTAGGGATTGGCCTGCGAACCCTGGACGCGCGCCTGAATCCGGCCTTTACTTTCCTCAACGGACAAAACTTGCCCGCCGCGCGCATAGGATCGCCCGCGGCGCAGCCGGCCGGGATTGGTGATGCGCTCTAAGCTCTCGATCCAGCGCGCTGCCCACCAGTGCTCAACAAAGTCGCCGCGCCGGCGGCGCGTTTTGATGCCTGCGTCCGATTTGCGCAGCTTGCGCGGCGCGTAGAAATCACCCTCACCGTCATCACTGCCGTCATCACTGCCGGAGCGGCGCATCGTTCCCCCTCTTCTGCCGGGCCTCGCCCTATTACCCTGCCCTATTCCACCCAATCGCGCCGCAGCGTCACCAGGTCGCGCAAGGCGTCGGTGGACAGCTCCGTGAGCCGGCTTTCTCCGCGCCCCATGATATTCTCGGCCAGCGCCTGCTTGCGTTCGATCATAGTGTCGATCTGTTCCTCCAACGTGCCCATACAGACAAATTTGTGCACCTGTACATTGCGCTGCTGGCCGATGCGAAAGGCGCGGTCGGTTGCCTGGTTCTCCACCGCCGGGTTCCACCAGCGGTCAAAGTGAAAGACATGGTTGGCGTGTGTCAGATTCAGCCCCGTCCCACCGGCCTTGAGCGACACGATAAAGATCGGGGGGCCGTTCTCGCTCTGGAAGTGTGCCACGCTCTCGGCGCGCTGTCGGGCCGAGACGCCGCCATGCAGAAAGAGGGTCCGGCTGCCCAAGCGGTACTGAAGAAACGTGCGCAGCAGCCGGCCCATCTCGGCGAACTGGGTAAAGATTAGCGCCCGGTCCCCCACCGCGAGCGCCTCTTCCAGCAGTTCGACGAGGCGCGCCAGCTTCCCGCTGCGCGCCTCGTCCCCATTCGGCAGATAGCCGTCACCGATCTGATGCAGGAACTGGGCCGGGTGGTTGCAGATCTGCTTTAGCTTCATCAACATCGCCAGCACCAGCCCGCGGCGCTGCGCATCCTCCGTCTGGGCGATGGCGGCCAACGCGTCCTGCACCACCGCCTCGTACAGCGTGGCCTGCTCCTGTGTCAGGGGACAGTAGACCTTGGTCTCCTGCTTATCCGGCAAGTCCTGGATCACCGTCGGGTCGGTCTTGACTCGGCGCAGCACAAAGGGGGCGGTCAGACGGCGCAGCGCTTCTGCGGCCCCGGCGTCGCCATAGCGTTCAATCGGCAGCGCAAAGCGGCGGCGGAAGCTCTGCTGCGACCCCAAAAAACCGGGGTTGAGAAAGTGCAGAATCGACCACAGCTCGGTCAGACGGTTCTCGACCGGCGTCCCCGTGAGCGCCATCCGGATGTGCGCCTGCAAGCGCCGGATCGTCTGCGCCTGCTTGGTGGCGGCGTTCTTGATGTTCTGCGCCTCGTCCAAGATCACGCCATACCACGCCTGCTGCTGCAGGGTCTCGGCATCGCGGCGCACCAGCGCATAGCTGGTCACGACCAAGTCCACGCACCCCATCTCGGCGAGCAGCGCCTCGCCCTGCAGCCGGTTGACCCCCTGATGGACAAGCAGCGTCAGATCCGGGGTAAAGCGCGCCGCTTCCTGCGCCCAGTTCAACACCACCGAGGTTGGGCAGATGAGCAGCACCGGCCCGGGCAGTTGCCCCGTTTCCTGTTTGATATGCAGCAGCAGCGTCAACGTCTGTAGGGTCTTGCCCAGGCCCATATCGTCGGCCAGACACGCGCCGATACCCCAGCGCCGTTGAAAGTCGAGCCACGAATAGCCGTAGTGCTGATAGGGGCGCAGGTGCGCCTGTAGACCGGTGGGGACGGGCAGCAGCTCCGGCGTCTCTTGGCGTGTAAAGCGCTGCATCCAGCCGTGCAGCCAGCCGTCAAACTCGACCGCGGCGACCGGCAGGCCGTTGACCTCTGCGGTGCCCAGCCCCAAATGCAGCGCGTCCAACAGACCGATATCGCCTTGGCGGTCGCCCTTCTTCCAAAATCGAATCGCCGCCTCGATCTGGTCAGGGTCCAGACGTACCCACCGGCCGCGTACCTGAACCAAGGGGGTCTTGAGCGCGACGATCGCCTCAAATTCCTGGCGTGAGAGCGTCTCGCCGCCCAGCGCAATCTCCCAGCGATAGTGGACCAGGTTTTCGAAGCTCACCAGCCCGGCCGCCACACCGCCCTCCGCGCCCGGCGTGCCGCGCATGCGCAGACGCGCGCTCAAACGCATCCCCGGTCGGCTCCACCAGGGCGGGGCCAACACGCCAAAGCCGCTCTCCTCCAGAATAGGCGCGACCTCGCGCAGAAATGCGTAGGCCTCCTGGTTAGAGAAGAGGGCTGCCTGCGGTCGTGGGTCGTGCAGGCTGACGCGCACCGGCGCAGAGAGACGGGCGGCAAAACCCAGGCCGGTCAGCAGAACCTGCTGCGCGTGTTCCATGCGCCGCCCCAGCGCGGCCGTCACCGTGCCGCGCCCCTGCCAGACCTCGGCCGCAGGCACGAACAGGCTGGGGTCCTCGCGCGCCTGCAACAGATAGTGGAGCGCCCATGTCCGGGTTGGGCCGTCGCCCGGCTGCACGCCCGGTTGTGCGTCCGGCTGCGTGGGTGGATCCAGACGGAAGACGACACGCAGAGACTGGTTGCCGGCGGCATGGAGGCTGCGCAGCCAGGCTTGGTGGCCGGTTTGCAGCCGGTTTAATTGTGCGGGCGATGCGTAAACGCGTGCATCGTCGCGCGTCAGCGCCTGCAGCCACGCCTGGGCCGGCTCCTGAGACGGGAGAGCCGGCCCAGAGGCCCGGCCCCAGCGCCGCGCCGACGCATCGGTCATCTCCTCCAAAAAGCTGGTCAAGAGCAGATGGGGGTCAGGGGTCTGGTCAGATTTGCCCACTTGGGCGCGGCACAGGGGGGGCATGGCCCTGCGTAACTGCGCCAAGCGCGGCGCATCGCGCGGGCCGTCCATCACCGGACGCCAGCGCGCCGCCTGGGTCCGGCCCTGTTTGCCCTCCGCGACCAGGCTGGGCAGCACTTTCTGCTGGGCAATCAGTTCCAGCACAAAATGGGCGGCGGTCTGCCAGAAGCGGAGGTCGTCTCCGACACGGAGGCCGGGGGGCAGCACGGCGTCGCCGGGTATCCGCTGCAGGAGAGAGAGGGTCGTGACCAAGTCTGTGGTACAGGCAGGCATCTGCCACGGCGCAAGCCGAAGGTCGCCGGCGGCGGGCAGGTCCCACTCGTGGACCAGTGCAGGCGACGGCAGCGGCCCGGTCTTGGCCGTGGGAAGATACAACTCGACTGTCTCTTGGGCGCTGATCTCTTGCGCGCCGGGGCGGACGGGAGGCCGGCTCAGCGCCGCAGCCACTGTCTGCGCCGCCGCGGCAAAGGGATGCATCCTGCCCCGGTGCGGGCGGTGCGGTGCGGGCGCGTCTGAAGTCTCCGCCCAAAATAGAAACCTGCCATGGGCTGCGGCCGGGGAGGGCGGCTGCCAGTGAGCGTGAAGAACCAGCATAGTGGCTAGACTCTACACCACTTTAACCAATTTCGATAGAGGCAGGGCTAATCAAAAGTCGCGTTATTCGCTGAACTGCACCGGCCTAACCGTTGTCATTCCGAGCGGAGCGAGGAACCCCTCCGCTCGACTCGGCGGCGCTGTGCCGCCTGGCGGGGTCCTAGAGATCATCCTGCTCGACGATTTTTTGGCCGAAGGGTAGTGAGGGCAATGCCTGTATCGTGTACCACAACCTGATATGGGCGCGTGGACAAGCATGGGATTCGCAGTTTGCGTCACAAAGGCTTACAGCGGCGGCTTGCACGGCAAATGCGAAAACTTTTCGCATTTGAGGCCCGCGTCACTCCAAGAGGGCGTTCCAAAAGGCCAGGGCGACCCGATCCTGTCCGGGCGTCCAGGACGGGGCGGCGTGGAACTGGATGGCGGTGGCGGACTCGGGCCACAGC
>JADLFO010000082.1 GCA_020845455.1 Caldilineaceae bacterium | reverse complement strand
CTTTGCTCTTTTCTCCGGCTGTGATCCGCGAGTTCTTTATCCCACGCATGAAGCGCATGATGGATTTGGCGCACAGCGCGGGCGTGCATGTCTTTTTCCACAGCGACGGCGCGATCCGCAAGATCATCCCGGACATGATCGCGGCGGGGATCGACCTCTTGAACCCGATCCAGTGGCGCACCCCGGGCATGGAGCGTGCGGCGCTGAAACAGGATTTTGGGGCGCAGGTGGTGCTGCACGGCGCGATGGACAACCAGTACACGCTGCCCTTTGGCTCCGTTCAGGAGGTGGAGGCGGAGGTGTTAGAGAATCTGGAGGTGCTGGGCAAGGGTGGCGGCTATATCCTGGCGCCGTGCCATAACATCCAGGCCGTCAGCCCGCCGGAGAACATCGTCGCGCTGTATGAGACCGGGTATGCCAATGGCTGGAACTGACGTAGGCCGGCGTCTGTGTGGGCAGGAAAGGGTACGGTGATGGCGGAGACGCATCTATGAGCAGCGCGCCGATGGGGGTGTTTTATCAGGCGCACCGCGGGGCTGTGGACGAAGCGCCGGAGAACACGCTGCCGGCGTTTCGTCATGCCTGGCGCTATCCGGGCGCGATCCCGGAGACTGATGTGCGGGTGACGGCGGATGGCGCGCTGGTGTGTGTGCATGACGCCACGCTGGCGCGCACTACCGATGCGCCCGCCACGGTCGCCGCCCGGTCTGTGGCCGAGATGACGTTGGCCGAGATCCAGGCGGTGGATGCCGGGGTGCGATTTGGCGCGAGTTTCCAAGGCCAGCGTGTGCCCACGCTGGACGAACTGCTGGCCGAGATGGTGCAGCAGCCTGGCCGGCGTCTGTTTGTGGAGCCGAAGGCTGTGGATTTGCAGGTGCTGCGCGCCAAGCTGGACGAGTATGCGGTCACGGAGCAGGTGATCTTTGTGAGCGGCCATCCGGCGATCTTGGCGGAGATTCAGCGGGTCTTGCCGGGCGCACCGGCTATGACCTGGGTCGGAGGCACGCCCGAGGATATCCGCGCGGGCGTGGCGCGCCAGCTTGAGGCGGGCGCGCCGCATCTCAGCCATTTGCAGTTGCATCTGCCGGTAGCAAAGGCGCGATCGGAATCGGGGCCGGAGCCGGTCTATGCGCTGGAGGACGAGTATTTGGCCGAGACCCAGCGCCGCCTGCACGCCTTGGGCGTTGAGATGCAGTTGCGCCCCTTTGCCGTGACAGAGGGGGCGCTGCGCCGCTTTGTGCGGATGGGGGTGCGCTGGTTTGTGACAGACGGGCCGGCGGCCTTCTGGCGCACGTTGGCGGCTGCGCTGCTGCCAGATGGCGCAGGGGAAGAGCCGGAGCCGATCTATCATATTACGCCGCTGCGCGATTGGTATGCGGCGCTGGCCGCCGGCGAATATCGGGCGGCGTCGCTGGCCGCTGAGGGCTTTATCCACTGTTCGACGCGCGGGCAGGTGCTGCGGGCCGCGAACCGTTCTTTTCCGGCTGACGACGAGCTGGTGATATTGTGCGTTGACCCGCAGGCCGTGCAGACGATGCTGCGCTTCGAAGCGCCGGCGCACGCGCACGACCCGCTGGCCCAAGAAGTCTTTCCGCATGTATATGGCGCGCTGCCTCTGGGCGCGGTGGTCGCCATCGCAGACCTGCGACGCGGCGTGCATGGCGATTTTGTGTGGCCGGAGATGCTGCCGTAGGCACGGCCGTTGTTGTCCTGACTTTGGGCGCATGACGCGCCGTAACCTTCTGGATTGGAGTGACTGATGGCAAACAGTGAGAGTTCCGAGCGGCTGGTCTATGTTGGCACCTATACGCGGCGGGAATCCCATGTGAGCGGTAAGGGCGAAGGCATCTATCAATATCGCTTTGACGGCGCGACGGGTGCGATGAGCCTGATAGGCAAGGTGCAGGAGATCGTCAACCCGTCCTTTCTGGCGATTCACCCCACCCGGCGTTATCTCTACTGTGTCAACGAGGCCGCTGGCACGGATGGCAAGGGCAGCGGCGCGGTGAGCGCGTTTGCCGTTGACCGGGCGAGCGGCGCGCTGACGCTGCTCAACCAACAGCCGACGCAAGGCGCATCACCCTGTCATCTGGCAGTGGATCCGTTGGGGCGCTGTTTGTTGGTGGCGAATTACGGCAGCGGAAGCGTATGTGTGCTGCCGATCTTGGATGATGGCACGATTGGCCCGATCGCCGATTTTGTCCAGCACGAAGGCTCCAGCGTCAACCCGCAGCGGCAGCAAGCGCCGCATCCGCATTCGGTCAACATCGGGCCGTCGGGCCGCCTGGTCTATGTGCCGGACCTGGGGCTGGACAAGGTGATGATCTATGAGTTGGATGCGATCCAGTGCAAGTTGAAACCGTATCATGAGCAGCCGTGGGCACGCACCAAGTCGGGCGCGGGGCCGCGCCACTTGGCCTTTCACCCGTCGGGGCGGCTGGTCTTTGTCGCCAACGAACTGGACTCGACGGTCACGGTGTTTGCGGCGGATGAGCATAAGGGCACGCTGCGCGAGGCGCAGACGATATCGGCGCTGCCGGAGGATTTTCACGACAAGAGTTGGTGCGCCGATATCCATGTTCACCCGTCGGGCAAAGTGGTCTATGTCTCTAACCGCGGCCATGACAGCATCGCCGTGTTTCGCATCGACGAAGGCCACGGCACGATCACGCCGATCGAGTATGTCTCGACGCAGGGCAAATTCCCGCGCAATTTCGCCTTGGACCCGGCGGGGCGTTTTCTGGTGGTAGCCAACCAGAATTCCGACGATCTATTTGTCTTCCACGTCGATGCGAAGTCGGGCAAACTCACGCCGGTGGGCGAGCGGATCGAAGTGGGCACGCCGGTCTGCGTCAAATTCCTGGGCGACTAGGGCAGGGGGCTCGAATGCGCGTCAGCGCCGTCAAGACCTATCTGGTGAATCCAGGGGTCGCCAAGAACTGGCTGTTTGTCAAGGTAGAGACCGATGAGGGGTTGATCGGCTGGGGCGAGGCGTATACGCAGACGGATCGCGACCGGGCGATTGAGATACATGTGGTGCAGTTGGCGCGCTATCTGGTGGGGTGCAGCCCGTTCGATATACGCCATTTCACCTTTTCGGCCTATACGGACTTCGCAACCAAGCGCGGTTCGATGGACCTCTTTGCGGCGATCAGCGCGCTGGAACAGGCGCTGTGGGACATTGTGGGCAAGGCAACGGGCCAGCCGGTCTACAACCTGTTGGGGGGCAAGTTCCGGGCGCAGGTACGCGTCTATGCCAACGGCTGGGGCGGCGGTGGGAGCCTGGACGAACTGGCAGAGCGGGCCAAGGCAGTGGTGGCGCGCGGCTTTTCGGCGCTGAAGTTCGATCCCTTCCCCGGCCCCTGGCGCGCTTTTATTGGCCGGCGTGAGGAAGATGCGGCGGTGGAGCGGGTGGCCGCGGTGCGCGAGGCGGTGGGGCCGGATGTCGAAATCTTGGTCGAGGTACATCGCCGCCTGGCCCCGGCGCAGGCGATCCGTGTGGCGGCGCGGCTGGAGCCGCTGCGCCCGTATTGGTACGAGGAGCCGGTCTCGGCGCGTGACCTGCCCGGCTTGGCGCTGGCGAAGCAGGGTATCCGGCTGCCGGTGGTGACGGGCGAGGAGTTATATACCAAGAACGAGTTCCGCGATCTGTTCGCCCAGCGCGCCGCGGATATCATCAACCCCGACGTGTGTGTCTGTGGCGGGATTCTGGAACTGCGCGAGATCGCGGCCATGGCCGACGCGCATCATATTGCGGTTTCGCCGCACAACTATAACAGCACGGGCGTGGGTCTGGCGGCGACGGTCCATGCCGCGGCGGGCATGCCGAACTTCCTGATCACCGAGTATTTTGTAAATTTCGAGCAGGTCGCGCGGGCGATCTGCCCCAACGCGCTGCGCCCTGTGGCGGGCCTGATTGCGCTCCCGGAGGCGCCGGGGCTGGGGGTGGCGCTGGACGAAGACGCACTGGCGGAATACGCCTATCGGGAGTTTGGCAGCCGTCGTCTGCCAGGCCCGCAAGACGAGATGTAGCGAAGATGCAGCCACAACCGAAACCGGCGCTTGCAGCGCAGGGCGTGCTGGGACCTTTGCGCGTGCCCGACTATCGGCGTCTTTTGAGCAGCAATACGCTTTGGTGGCAGGCGATCTTTATGGAAAGCCTGGTCGTGGGCTGGCTGGTGCTCGACATGACCGACTCCGCCTGGCTGGTGGCGCTGGTCGGCTTCTGCCGGTCGCTGCCCATGCTGCTCTTTGGCTTTTACGCCGGGCTGATCGCCGACCGCATGGGGCGGCGCAAGATCATTGTGATGGCCCAGGCGCTCAACTTCTCGCTCTATGTGGTGACGCTGCTGTTGATTGCGTCGGGCCAATTGCGGGTCTGGCATCTGGCGCTGACGGCATTTGGGCTAGGCAGTGCGTGGGCATTGGACTGGCCGGCGCGGCGGGCGCTGCTGCCCGACTTGGTGGGCAAAGAGCGCACGGTCGATGCGATGCTGCTGGAGAACTTCGCCCAGGGCTGGGCGCGCATCCTGGGGCCGCTGGCGGCGGGATGGCTGGTGGCGGCGTTTGGGCCGGCAGGCTGCTATGTGGTGATGGCGGCGCTGTCCGGGACGGCGTTGGTCAACGTCTATGCGCTGTCCAGGCGCCCGGTGCCGCGCACCAGTCTGCGCCCAATGGCGTCGCCGTGGACGGTCTTGGGCGAGACGCTGCACTATGTGAAAAGCAGCCAGCCGATCTTGGGTGTGATGCTGATCACGATTGTGATGAATTTGCTGATCATCCCGTATATGACGCTGCTGCCGGTCTTTGCGCGCGATGTGCTGGGGCAGGGGCCGGTGGGGTTGGGCATTCTGGGGATGGCGTCGGGGATCGGTTCGTTTATCGGGCTGGGGGTGACGAATACCATCCGGCGGCATGTGAGCAACGGCTGGATCTTTACTGCCGGCACCTTTGGCATGGCGCTGGCGCTGGTGGCCTTCAGCCAGTCGAGCGTCTTCGGGGTGTCCTGGGCGTTGCTGCTCTGCGTGGGCATGGGGCAGGCCTGTTTTGGCATCATGCAGAGTTCGATCATTTTGCTGACGGCCAGCGACGAGATGCGCAGCCGGACGATGGGCATCTTGGTGTTGGCGATTGGCTCTGACCCGGTGGGCAAGCTGCAGACCGGCGCGCTGGCTCAGAATTTTGGCGCGCCCTTTGCCGTGGGGCTGCAGGCGGCGCTGGGCGCGGTGGCGATTGTCGCGATCGCGGTGATGCTGCCGGGGCTGCGGGCGCGGCCAAAGGCGGCGGTGGTCTCGGCGCCGGCGGCCAGTGACTGATTGCTGGGCGCAGCGGGGTGTCTCTTGACGAATTAGAACGAATGTGCTATACTGGGGGAGCGCACAGTGTTGATCCCCCCGGTGAATCCGTTTGAACTATCCACATAAGGAGAATCCCAATGGCACATCCGATCGTTCATGTGGAGTTTTCGGCCAAGGACCAGGCCGAGGCGGCCAAGTGGTACAGCGAGCTTTTTGGGTGGCAGACACAGTCGTGGCCGGAGATGAGCTACACGACCTTTCTGCCGGAGGAGGGCGCGGTCGGCGGCGGCTTTAATCCGATCGGCAACGGTACGCCTGCGGGGGCGGTTGTAGTCTATATTGAGACCGATGATATTGCCGGCCATGTGGCGAAGATTGAGCAGGCCGGGGGCGTGATTACAATGCCAATCCAGCAGGTGCCGACGGTTGGGCAGATAGCGGTCTTCCGTGACCCCAGCGGCAATATGGTTGGGTTGATTCAGCCGGAGATGAACCGGTAAGTTTTCCCCGATGGGTAAGAGGCCTCGGCGTCTGCCGGGGCCTTTTTTATTTGGAGCAGTTTAGTTTGGGGCGACAGGCTGTTTGTCATCTCCTGCGCTTTCCGCTACACTTTGACCTGCGGCGCACATGTCTTGGCCGCGCCAGCCTCTCTCCCACCACATTCCATCGCCCATTGTCGGCCCGGAACAGGATCAGATCTTGGACTACATCAACTTTGGCAGCGCGGGCCTGAAGGTCAGCCGGCTTGCGCTGGGTTTAGGATTGCGCGGCCAGTCAGACGCTGATGCCGCGCAGCGGATGATCGAACACGCCATTGACCATGGGATCAATTTGATCGACTGCGCCAATGTCTATGCGCCGTTGGACAATCACCGCAACAGTGGGCAATCGGAAGTGATTCTGGGGCGGGCGATTGTGGGCAAACGCGACCAGGTCGTCATTACCTCCAAAGTGGCGAGCCGGGTGGGGTCGGGTCCCAACGACGCGGGGCTTTCACGCGGCCATATTTTGCGTGAGATCGACCGGTCGCTGCAGCGGTTGGGCACTGATTATCTGGATGTCTATTTGGTGCATGTCTTTGACCCGTCGACGCCTCTGGAAGAGACGCTGCGCGCCCTGGACGACGTGGTGCGCGCCGGCAAGGTGCGCTACACGGGCTGCTGCAACTTTGCGGCGTGGCAGGTCTGCCGGGCGCAGTGGACTGCGGAGCGTATCCACGGGACGCCCTTGATGGCTGTGCAAAACCAGTACAGCCTGTTGGAGCGCGGCCCGGAGCGCGAGCTGTTTGGCGTGGTGCGCGCCCTGGGGCTTGGCATGATGGCCTATAGCCCGCTGGCGATTGGGCTGCTCAGCGGCCTCTATACGTCCGACCGGCCTGCGCCGGAGGGGACGTTCTGGCATCAGCGCGGGGCCGAGCGCTACGACCGGCTGATGGGCGGGCAGGTGGGCCGTGTGGTTGCGACAGTGGCCACGATCGCGCAGGAGCTGGGCAAGACGCCGGCGCAGGTGGCCTTGGCCTGGGTATTGTCGCACCCGGAGGTAACCTGCGCGATTACGGGCGGCGACACGATCGCGCATCTGGACGACAACTTGGGTGCGGTGGGCTGGAGCCTGGACCCAGAACTGCGCGCCCGCTTGGACGAAGTGTCCAAGACTCACGGTTTGTTAGATGTCTAGCTTGACGGCGCGGCGCGCCACAACAGGTATGTAACCTCCGATGGCATCAAACCGAAACGCCGAACTCTGCGCGATCTATAACGGCCGCGTGGTCTTACCGGACCGCGTCGTGGAGGATCGCGCCCTGCTGGTCGACGGCGGGCGCATCGCAGGCCTGCGCGCAATAGATCAGCTTCCGGCGGAATGTGCCCTGATGGACGCGCGCGGCGGCTGGGTGACGCCGGGCTTGGTGGATCTCCACATCCACGGCGCGGTGGGCCACACCTTTAACGAGGGGACTCCCGCCGCGTTTGGCGCGATCACACGGGCATGCGCCGGTGCGGGCGTGACGAGCCTGCTGGCGACAACCACCACCGCGCCGCTTGAGCAACTGGTGCAGGCTCTGGCTACGCTCAAAGCTTGGGGGCAGACGCCACAGGACGGTGGAGCAAGACCAGGCGCGCGGATCTTGGGCGCGCATGTGGAGGGGCCGTACTTTGCGCCTAGCCAGGCGGGCGCACAAGACCCCAAGCATCTGCGTGTGCCCACTGATCGCGCCTATGAGCAGTTGTTGGCCTACGCCGACCTGATTCGCATCTTTACCTTTGCGCCGGAACTGCCGGGCGCGGCGCAGCTTACCGACCGGCTGGTGGCGCTCGGCATCGTGCCCGCTGCGGGTCACAGCGCGGCGCGTGAGGAGGATGTGCGTCCGCTGCTGGCGCGCGGGCTGCGCCATATGATCCATCTGTGGAGCGGCCAGTCCACGACCATCCGCGAGGGGGCATGGCGCAAGCCGGGGCTGCTCGAAGTGAGCCTGACCTATGACGGGCTGACAGCGGAGATGATCGCGGACGGAAAGCACCTGCCGCCGACATTGATGCGGCTGGCCTGTAAGTGTGTGGGGCCGGAGCGGCTATGTATCATCTCGGACGCGACGAGCGGCGCAGGGCTGCCGGACGGGGCGCGCTTCCACATGGGCGAGATGGAATACGAAGTGGCCGGCGGGGTGGGTATGATGCTGGATGGGTCGGCCTTTGCAGGCAGCACAACGCTGCTCAACCAAATGATGCGCGTGGTGATCGAGCAGGTGGGGCTGCCCGTCGTCGATGTCGTGCGCATGGCGTCGCTGACGCCGGCGCGTGTGATCGGCGTGGATGATCACAAAGGCAGCCTGACCGCCGGCAAGGACGCCGATGTCGTGATTTTTGGCGACGACTGGCATCCCCACCGCGTGATGGCCGGGGGCCGTTGGCTGGTTGGAACGGCACAAGACGAGGAGAAGCGTGATGCGTGAGCAACAAACTACAATGCCAAAACCCGACCGCCAACTGCAGATCGACCGGCTGCCGGTTGCGGTCTATGCGAGCAATGCGGAGATGGGGCTGGCGGCGGCGCTGGCGGCGCGGCAGATTCTGCAAGGTGCCATCGCCGAGCGCGGCGCGGCCCATGTGATCCTGGCGACCGGCAATTCGCAGCTTACCTTTCTGCACGCGCTGCGCGGGTTGGAGGGGATCGACTGGGCGAAGGTGCGCGTCTTTCACATGGACGAGTATTTGGGCATCGGGCCGAACCATCCGGCGAGCTTCCCGCGTTTTTTGCGCCGGCATATTCTGGATGCGGTACAGCCGGGCGCGTTCTACCCGGTACCCAGCCAGCCGCAGGATGTCGAGCAGGCGTGCCGCGACTATGAGGCGCTGCTGCGCCAGTATCCTGCCGACCTGGTGGCGCTGGGCTGGGGCGAGAACGGGCACATTGCCTTTAACGACCCTCCCTACGCTGACTTTGACGACCCCGTGTGGGTCAAGGTGGTGGCGCTGGACGAGGCCAGCCGGCGGCAGCAGGTGGGCGAGGGGCATTTTCCTTCGCTGGCGTCTGTGCCCACACATGCGATCACGCTGACGGTTCCGGCGCTGCTGGCCCCGCGGTGCATCCTGGCGATTGTGCCGGAGGCGCGCAAGGCGGCAGCGGTGTCGGCTTGTCTGTATGGGCCGGTGAGCGAGGATCATCCCGGCTCGGTGCTGCGTACGGTGGATCATGCGCGCCTGTTTCTGGATGCCGAGTCGGCGCGCGGGTTACAAGGATAGAAGGGGACGATGACGGATGCGTGCAGCGGCGCGAATGCAGCAGTTTGAGGAGTCGATCATTCGGGAGATGACGCGCCATGCGATGGAGCACGACGCGATCAATCTGAGCCAGGGGTTTCCAGATTTTGACCCGCCTCAGGCCGTAGTCGAGGCGGCGGTCGATGCGATCCGCCGCGGGGAAAACCAGTATACAGTGACGTGGGGCTATCCGGCGCTGCGTGAGCGGCTGTCGGAAGTCTATACGCCGCGGCTGGGCCGCGAGATCGATCCGAATCTGCATATCACAGTGACCTGCGGCGTGACCGAGGGGATTGTAGCCGCGGTGATGGCGGTGGTAGACCCCGGCGATGAGGTCTTGATCGTGGAGCCGGCGCATGAGAATTTCCGCCCGGCCGCGATCATGGCGGGCGGGGTTCCGGTTCCTGTGCCGCTCTCCCCGCCGGACTACCGGCTGGACCCCGAGCGGCTGGCAAGCGTGATCACGCCGCGGGCGCGTGCGCTGCTGATCAACACGCCGCATAACCCTACCGGCCGCGTCTTTGACGACGAGGAGACGGCCGGGCTGGCCGAGCTGGTGGTCAAGCATGATTTGGTGTTGATCACCGACGAGATCTATGAGCATATCCTCTATGATGGCCGGACGCACCTGTCGCCGGCGCGCCGGGAGGGGCTGGCGGAGCGCACGATTACAGTTAGCGGGATGAGCAAGACCTTTGCGATCACCGGCTGGCGGCTGGGCTTTGTGCTGGCCCCGACCAGTTTGGCGGTGGCGGTGCATAAGGCGCACGACTATCTGACGATCTGTGCGCCGACGCCGCTGCAGGCCGCTGGAATCGCGGCGCTCAATCTGCCCCAGCCCTATTTTGCGGCGATGGCAGCCGCCTATGCTGAGCGCCGCGAGGTTATGATGGGCTATCTGGCCGAGGCCGGTTTCCAGGCGCTGATGCCGGAGGGAGCCTATTACACGATTGCGGACTATCACAGCCTGCCGGTGGAGCAGGCGGCCTGGTCGTCGATGGATTTTGCGCTGTGGCTGACTAAGGAGGTGGGCGTTGCGGTCGTGCCGATGACTAGCTTCTATTCCGCGCCTGGTTACGGCCAGGGCAGTGTGCGCTTTGCCTTCCCCAAGCGCGTGGACACCTTGCACAGCGCGGGCCGCCGCTTGCTCGAACTAGGAGACCTGCGCCGCTGACGATCACACGATTGTGTGTCGTCGCGCCTGCCGGCACAGGCAGCCGGCGAGCGCGACGACTTTCGATCTCCCCACTCAACTAATCATCCACAGGATCAGAAGGAGAGCTGACATGCACGTCACCGGGACCTACCGCACGCAGTTGCGTATCGGTACGTCGATGGCGCCGCCGACATGGGCTTTGTTGGAACGTGAGCTGCTGGCGGCAAATCACCGCGCCTGCCGCGAATTCTTTGACTACTACTTTGACAAGCGGGGCTATCTGCGCTGTGTCGAGCGCTGGGGCGGCGATGACGGGCCGGACGACGCCATTGAAAACCTGGTTGACTGGCCGGTGCTGTATGCATTGGGTGGCGACGACAGCATCCGCGCCATGGCGCAACAGGGGTGGGAAGGGCATGTGCGCCAGTATACTGAGGCCAAGACCACCGAGGTGCCGTTTGCGGTTGACGGCATGTATTACAAGGAGTTCCCCACGATCTGCGACTGGCTGCACAACGGCGAGTCGATGTCGGTCTTTAACTTGATGGGGCTGTCCGACCCCCATGCGCCGCTCTTCGAAAAGCGGGTGCGGCGCTATGCCGGGCTGTATATGGACGAAGACCCCAGCGCGCCCAACTATGACCCGGAGCGGAAGATCATCCGCAGCATGTATAACGGCAGCCGGGGGCCGATGCTGCGCAAGGCGACGGCGGTGGACTGGGCGGGCGACCCGATCGAGGTGGAGAACCGCTTTGTGCTGCTGCACGGCGAGCGCAACTATCAGGAGATGCTGGACCATTTCAAGGACTACAACGATGTGGCGGGGGATCACCCGCTGAACCTGGGTGCAACAAGCCTGGTGCTCAACGCCTATATGCTGACGGGGGAGCAAAAATACCTTGATTGGTTGGTTGGCTATACGGAGGCGTGGCTGGACCGGATGGCGGCCAACGGCGGCATCATTCCGTCGAATATTGGGCTGGATGGGAGCATCGGCGGCGAGTGTGACGGGAAGTGGTATGGCGGCGTCTATGGCTGGGGCTTTACGGTGGTTGTGCCGCAGACCGGCGAACTGGCGCATCGCAATTTGACCTATTGGGGCTATCGCGGCTTTGGCAACGCCGTGATCGCCACCGGCAATATGCGTTATGCCGAGCAGTGGGGCCAGATGATCGACCTGATCAACGCCCAGGCCAAAGAAATGGAAGGCCAGACCATGACGCCGCGCATGTACGGCGATGAGGGCTGGTATGCGTTTGAGCCGGCCCCCTATGCGCATGGCGCGCTGGATGTCTATTATTGGACAATGGCGGAGCGTGACCGGGCGCGGGTGCAGGATGACCCGTGGGTGCGCTTCCTGCAAGGGGATAACCCCAACTTTCCGGTGGAGGCGATGCGCCGCGATTTTGAGACGATCCGGCGCAAGGTGGCGGAGGGTATCCACCAAGAGAATATGACGCCCGACACGCGCCTATCGGACAATCCAAATCCCTATAACCCGGCCACGGTCAGCAACTTGATCCGGCTGATGCTGGGCGGGCTGCCCACCGGCAATGCGGCGTTTCCGCTGCAGGCGCGGGTGCGTTACTTTGACCCTGTGCAGCGGCGGCCCGGTCTGCCGGCAGATGTGGCGGCGCTGGTGGAGCGGATGACGGCAGATGAGACGGTGGTGCATCTGGTCAATCTCAACCAAACCGAGGAACGCAGCGTGATCATTCAGGGCGGCGGGTATGGCGAGCACCAGATTCAGGAGGTCCGGATTGGGGATGTCGCTGCGCCGGTGAACGGCGCGTGGTGTACGGTGCGGCTGGGGCCGGGCTGTGGCGACCGTGTGACGCTGCGCATGGCGCGCTACGCCAATGCACCGACGATGTTGTTGCCCTGGGACTAGACGACAAAGATAGATGGGCTGCGCCATGCTGGATGGGTGCAGCCTTTTTTCAAAGGAGTGACATGATGCGGGTTGACGAATTAGACACACCGGCCCTGACGATTGATTTGGACGCGCTGGAGGAGAACTTGGCGCGCTACCAGCGCTATTACGATGAGCATCAGATGGCGCTGCGTCCGCACATCAAGACGCATAAGACGCTGGCGATCGCACATCGGCAGATGGCGCTGGGCGCGATCGGGTTGACCTGCCAAAAGATCGGCGAGGCCGAGGTGATGGTAGCGGGCGGGCTGAATGTGGATATCCTGATCCCGTTCAACATCATCGGCAAGACGAAGTTGGATCGGCTGGCGCGGCTTACGCGGCAGACGCAGATCACCGTGGCGGCAGATTCCGAGACGACGGTGCGCGGGCTTTCCGAAGGCGCGCAGGCCGAAAGGGTGACCTTTGGCGTGATCGTCGAGGTGGAGGCGGGGATGAACCGCACGGGCGTGCAGACGCCTGCTGCGGCGGTCGAATTGGCGCAGTTGATCGACAAACTGCCCGGGCTGGAACTGCGCGGCTTCATGGCCTACCCGACGCCGCCCGCCAGCCGCCCGATCATCCAGGAGACGCTGCACCTGTTTGACAAGGCGGGGCTGGCGCACCCAATGGTGAGCGGCGGCGGGACGCGCTGGGCGACGGAGGCGCATGAAATCCCGGAGCTGACCGAATATCGTATCGGCGAATATCCTACCGGCGGCGAAGGGCATCTGCGCGCCGGTCGCCATACGGTGGAGCAGTGCAGCCTGCGCGTGATTGCCACGGTGATCAGCGCGCCGACGCCGGAGCGCGTGATCTTGGATGCGGGCAGCAAGACGATGAGCGCCTCCACGCTGCAGACGCCGGCAGGGACGAGCATGGGCTATATCGTCGAGTATCCGGAGGCGCGCTTCTACAGCGCATCCGAGGAGCACGGCCATGTGGACGTGTCGGCGTGCGCTGTGAAGCCGCAGATCGGCGAGCGCGTGCAGGTGCTGCCGGTGCATCCCTGCCCGTGTGTCAACGAGCATGACGAGATGGTGGCGGTGCGCGGCGGGCGCGTGGAGGCTGTGTGGCCGATCTTGGCGCGCGGCAAGATCCGCTGAGGCCCGGTCATGATCGTCGATACGCATGTGCATGTATGGGAGATCGACCCGCCGCGCTATCCGATTGGCCCGACCGCGCCCAACTGGACGGCTATGCCCGACGAGCCGGGGACTGCCGACGAGTTGATCGCGGATATGGACGCCAATGGGGTGGATTGGACCGTGTTGGTCCAGACGAGCTGGTCGACCTGGGACAACGGTTATATTGCAGACTCGGCGGCGCGCTTTCCGCAGCGGTTTGTGGGGCATGGGCTGCTGGACCCGTTGGCCGCGGACAACGCCGAGCAGGCGCGTTACTGGATGAAAGAGCGGGGGCTGGTGGGCTTCCGCTTTCACCCGATGTACTATTCCGACCAGGCGGTGCTGCTGCGCCCGGAAAACGGGGGGCTGTGGGAGGAGCTAGAGGCGTTGGGCGCGATTGTGCAGTTTCATCTGCGCGCCGAGGATGCCTATCAGGTGTCGGCGATTGCGGCGCGCCATCCCACGCTGCGGCTGATCGTGGACCACATGGGCTATCCTGACCTGGACCAGGGCATGGCTGCGTTTCAGCCGATTGTCGATCTGGCGGCCGCGCCCAATATCTGGCTCAAGCTGTCAGATGTGGCGGGGCGGTCGCGGGTTGGCTATCCCTACACGGACGTGCATCCCTTCATCCGCGCCCTGCTCGACGCGTTTGGCGCGGCGCGCACCGTGTGGGGGACGGGCTATCCCGGCCATCACCGGCAGAAACACAACTGGCCGAGCCTGGCCGGCGAGATCAAGCTGATCCGCGAAGGGCTGCCGTTTTTGAGCGACGACGACCGCGAGCGCATCTTGGGCGGGACGGCGGCGGCGCTGTGGGGGCTTGCCTAACCGTACGGACACGAACTATCGTGTCGGTACGGAGGTACTGCCGCCCTAGAGATGAATCCGCACGATCCACCCGGAGGTGGCGTCGCAGTAGAGCAAGGTGTCGCCGTCCGCCGAGAGGCAATGCGGCTCCGGCGTTTCCTGCGGCACGGCGATACGCTCCAGTTCGGCGCCGGTGGCGACATCCAGCTTGACGATCACGCGCTCGGAGGTATGCACGACCCAGACGCCGCCGGCGACGCGTACGACGCCGTGGGCGCGGCCATAGGGCAGGGGCAGGACGGCCTGGATCGACCAGTCGGCGATGCGGACTTTGGTCAGCGTCTGCTGTTTGAGCGTGGTCAGCCAGAGCGTGCCCGGCTCAAACGAGTCATAGTCCAGCCCATGTGTGCCGCCGCCGCCCGGCAGCGGCCAGCGCTGCAGCGTGCGGCCTGTGGTTGGGTCCACCTTGAGGATTTCTCCGGAGGCGGCATCCGTGGGTCGGGGCGCTCGCCAGATCGCGCCGGGGCCGTTGGCCGCCAGCCATAGCGCGCCATCGCCAAAGGCCAGCCCACTGGTGTTAGAAGACTCGGTAGGGATCTCGCGCAGCAACTTGGTGACGCCGTAGTCGTTGGGCGCGGCCATCTCGATCAGGGCGGCGCGGTCGCTGATCTGGTCGACCACCCAGAGGCCCTCTGGGGTGCGCTGTAGCCCATTTGGCAGGGCGTAGGGGGCGCGGAACAAACGCTCGAAGCGGGGAGCCATGGGACAGTCCTTTCGAGTGGTCTAGACGGCGGGAACCGTCACGCCTAGTTCGGCGGCAACGGCTGTGATCTGCTCCCAGGTTGCGTCTTCGATGGGCAGACCTTCTTGGCTGCGGCGCTGCCGGGTCTCCTCTTCGATTTCGCCGGGAACGTAGATTTTCTTGTGGCCGGGCATGGTGGTCGACGACTTGACCCAATCGACCAAGGCGCGCGTCTCGGCCTTGTAGTCGGCGGGGTCGATGAAGCTGTCGATCTTGATGGCGAGGGCAAAGTAGCCGCTGCCGCCGCGTGTGGGATGGTCGGCGCTGCAACCGGCCCAGGAAAGGCCGCCGGCGATGGCGTCGATCATCATCGCTAGGCCATAGCCTTTGTAACCAAAGGGTCCGCCCAGCGGGAGCATGGCGACATCGCCGCTGCGGAAGCGGGCCGGGTCGGTGACCGCGTTGCCCGCGGCGTCGATCAGCCAGCCTTCGGGGAGGGACAGCCCGCGCGCCAACTGGACATCGACCTTGCCGCCGGCGGCGACGCTGGTGGTGATGTCGAGCATGAGCGGCGGCATCCCCTCCACAGGCATGCTGATGGCGATGGGGTTGGGCGGGAGACGGCGCGCCACACCGCCATAGGGCGCTGTGAAGCGTGCGCCGCCGTTAAGCATGATCACGCCGATACAGTCTTGCTCGGCGGCGAGCGGGGGGAAGGCTCCTAGGCGACCGATGTGGCCGGAGTGGTGGACGGCTACGCCGCCAAAGGTGTGCTGCTGGGCGCGGGCGACGGCCTGGCGCATGGCTTCGTAGGCGAGCACGATGCCGAAACTTTTGTTGGCGTCGATGACCAGCGAGGCAGGCGTTTCGCGCACGATGCGCTGGTTGCCGACGGGAAGTAGGTCGCCCGCGGCCAGGCTGCGTGCATAGCCGGGTACGCGGATCACGCCGTGCGAGTCGTGGCCCATTAGGTTGGATTCGACGAGATGACCGATGGCGATCTCGGCCTGGTCGTCGGGCAGGCCGGCGGCTTCCAGGATGGCACGACCTAGCGAAAGCATGGTGGTATGGGGAATGGTGGGCACAGGGTCTCTCCTGAGTCGTCGGTGGGAGGGTGAGGGTCTGCGGCGTCATTGTAGCATAAGTTGAAGCGGCCCAAAACCGGTATTAGCGTGATCCAGGAATTCTCAATTAGGAGAGTGCATAAAGGCATAGGGGCAGATGATAAACTAGCCCCAGAGGTGAACGGACAAGGGGGCTACATGTTCGATACGAT
>JADLFO010000081.1 GCA_020845455.1 Caldilineaceae bacterium | reverse complement strand
GCGGCGCAGGCGCGGGAAGTTGTACTTCAGCCCTGGGAAACGCTGCAGCCCTTCTTCCTTGACCTCGGTGTCAAAGATCGCGGTCAGCGCCGCATAGTCCCCGTCGCTCAGGTCATAGCCAAACGCGTCGATGCTCGCCTGAAGCTGCGACAGCGAACTGACGCCCACAATCGGCGAGGTGACCGCGGGCGAGTGGCGCACCCAGGCCGTCGCCAACTGCACCGGGCCGATGCCCCGTTCCTCGGCAAAGCGGATAAAGCGGTCTACACTCTCGCCATACTGCGAAAGCCAAGTGATGATCTGGGAGCTGGTCTGGCCGCGCGTGTTCTCCGGCAGCGGTTGGCCCCAGCGATATTTGCCGGTCAGCAGCCCCTGAGCCAGCGGGCGATAGGCGGTGATGGCGATCTGCTCGGCCACGGCCTGGGGCAGAATCTCTACCTCAACGCCGCGCTCGACAATGTTATAGGCGATCTGGTTACAGACCAGCTTGGGCCAACCGTTTTCGGCGGCGATGGCGTTGGAATGGGCCAGCAGCCAGGCCGGATAGTTGCAGCAGCCGACATAGCGCGCCTTGCCCTGCGCCACCACCTGCGCCAACGCCGCCATCATCTCGCGCGGGCGCATCCCCTGCACCGGCCAGTGGATCAGATAGAGGTCGACAGAGTCGGTCTGGAGCCGGGCCAGGCTTTCGTCGATGCTGCTCAGGATGCTGGCCGCGTCGACACCCTTATGCACTTTGGTCGTGAGGAAAATCTGCTCGCGGCGGCCGCGCATGATCCGGCCCAAGATCTCCTCGGTCAAGCCGTTGCCGTACATGGCCGCGGTGTCGATAAAATTGACGCCCTGATCCAGCGCCGCGCCCAGCACGCGATCCGATTCAGCCTCGTCACAGCGCCCGCCGAACATCATCGTCCCCAGGCACATCTCGGAGACGCGCGCCTCAGTGTTGGCAAATTGCACAGTCTGCATGGCTAGGCTTCCCAATAGTCCTTGAGCCGCGCCAGCCCTTCCTCAATCGACGGCACGTCGATGCCCGAATAGGCCAGGCGGATATAGTGGTGGGTCTCACCGTCTACCGGGCGACCAAAGTGTTTGCGCGTGCAGAAGGAAACGTCGCTGTTTTCCAACGAGGCAGTCATCAACTGGTTCACATCGCTAAAGCCCTTGCGCCGCATGATCTCGGTCACATTGGGGAAGAGATAGAAGGTGCTTTCCGGCGCGTGGGCACAGACGCCGTCGATGGCGTTCAGCCCGGACACGGCGGCATCGCGGCGGCGGCGCAGCTCGGCCAAGATGGCGTCCGGCCCCGACGTGTCGCCGGGGATCGCCTCGACCATAGCGTGCTGGATAAAATGGGTCGTACACGATTCGTCGTTGGTGTTGAGCTTGCTGATGGCGTCGATCGCCTGCTGGGGGCCGATGGCCGCGCCGCAGCGCCAGCCGGTCATGGCAAAGCGTTTGGAACAGGTGTAGAGGATGACCGTGCGCTCCTGCATGCCGGGGATGTTGACGATCGAGAGCGGTTCGCCGCCGTAGCGCATTTCATAGTAGGCGTCGTCGCTCAACACCCACAAGTCATGCTCGATTGCCAGTTGGGCCAACTCCTCCATCTCGGCGCGTGAAGATTGTGCGCCGGTGGGGTTCTGATAGTTGTTATAGATCAAGACGCGCGTGGCCGGGGTGATGGCGCTGCGGATGCGCTCCATATCCAGCGCAAAGCCGGTTTCGGTCTGCACATAGCCGTAGGGCACGGACACCCCGCCGTGATACTCGATCTGCGATTCATAGATCGGATAGCCGGGGTTGGGGTAGAGCACTTCGTCGCCGGGGTTCATCACGGCCATAATGAACTTACCGATCACCGGCTTGCCGCCGGGCTGCACCGCCACATTGGCCGCGCTGTACTGCACGCCGCGCTTGTGGCCGACATCCTCGGCCAAGACCTCGCGCAGCGCAGGGATGCCCGCGCTGGGACAGTAGCCGGTGTAACCGTCGCGGATTGCCTTCAGGCTGGCCTCCACGATATTTTGTGGGGTGGGGATATTGATGTCGCCCAGATGAAAGGGATAGACGCGATGGCCCTTGGCCGCCCAGGCCGACGCCGCCGCAGAGACGGCAAACGCAGTCTCCGTCCCCAGCTTTTCGAGTTGCTTGGCTAGTTGCATGTTCTTACCTCAAACAGATTCTAACAATGGGATTGCGAATGGCTTCACCCAAGTGTACTATGGGGATAGGTTGAGGGCAATAGTTCGAGGCCCGGCGCTTCGAGTCGGGCTTAGGAAGGAGAGGCCATGGGCGAAACGCAGCGCTCCCGCGTGGGGCTGGGCTGTCACGTCGAGGTCGAACTGATCGACGACCAGGGAGAGGCCGAACAGATGGCGTTTGACCTGGTCCCGGCGAACGCCGCCGACTTTGACCGCGGGCTGCTGGCCGAAACCACGCCGCTGGCGAAGGCGATCCGCGGCAAGCCGGCGGGTGCGGTCGTGCCCTATGTGCAGGGCGATATCCGCCGCGTGCGGATCGTGGCGGTGCGCGCCGGGGAGATGGAGGCCGCGCCCGACGCCGCGGCGCGCCGCCAAGCGGTCTTGGACGAGGCGCGGCGCAAGGCCGAACAGACCAACGCCGAGATGTTTGCCGCCTCGTTCAGCGGCAAGTGGGGCGACTATCAGATTGACCCTGAACCCGACGGCAAGTTGAGCGGCGCGGACCGCGCCGAGTAGCACATCATCCCTCAAAACACTCACATCTTCACTGAGAGGAGGACCCCATGTCCCGCTTTCTGCCGCTCTTGGCCGTATTGACGGTGTTGAGCCTGGTCGCCACCGCCTGCCAGCCGGTGGCCCCGCAGACGCCCGCACCGCCGGAGACCACCGTGATCCGCGTTGGCACAGGCGACAGCGGCGACGGCCTCACCCCGCACCAACAGATCATCCAAGCCTATGAAGATCAACACCCCAACGTGATCGCTCAGTTGGAACCAGTGGCTGGGCGCGACTACTATGCGCGCCTGCTCACCCAACTGGCCGCCAAGGCAGCGCCCGACATCATGCAGATCGGCGACGACGCCGTGCCCTCGTTTGTCGAAAAGGGCGCGTTTGCCCCGCTGGACGAGTGCATCGCGGCCAACAACTTCGACACCGGCATCTACCTGCCCGGGCTGCTGGAGCCGGGCCAGGTCGACGGCGTGCAGTATCTGCTGCCCAAGGACTATTCGCCGCTGGCCGTCTATTACAACAAGAAGATCTTCGACGCCGCGGGCGTGGCCTATCCTAGCCCCGATTGGACTTGGGATGACCTGCTGGCGACGGCGCAGGCGCTGACCGACCCGGCGCAGGGCATCTATGGCATCCAACTCCCCGCCACCTGGACGACCGGCTTCGAGTACTGGGTAGCGGCAGCCGGCGGCCAGTTGATCAGCGACGACGGCACGCAGTTCGTGGGCTATATGGATTCGCCGGAGACGATCCGCGCCTTGCAGTTCTACGCCGGCCTCTATAACAAGGAGAAGGTCGCGCCGCCCGCCGTGGACTTCAACCAGTTCGGCGGCGGCAACGCCGAGTTCGACAACGGCCAGGCCGCCATGCGTCTCTTTGGCCGCTGGCCCCAGGCGGGGATGCTGGAAAACCCCAACATCGACCTGGGCGTGGTGAACCCGCCGCAAGACGCGCGGCGCGCCAATATCCTCTTCTGGGGCGGCTTTGGCGTAGCGTCCACCTCACGCGCTGCCGATGCAGCGTGCGAGTTCCTACTCTACTATGTGGGTGAACCGGGCGCACAGGTCTGGAAGGATTGGGCGCTGCCCGCAGTGGCGTCGGTCGCCGAGGAGTCGGGGTTGATGCAAGACCCGATCCAGGGTGTGTGGATCGAAGAACTCAACCACCTCGTGCCGCGCGCCTATACGCACACGCCCTACTGGAACGAGGCCGCGGACCCGGCGCTGCGCCGCGCCTTGGAGACGGTGCTGCTCGACCCGCAGGCGGACGTAGCCGCCACCTTGCAGCGGGCCGCCCAAGAAGCCCAGACCGCGCTAGATGACCTGCTGGCGAAGTGAGACGAGCCGCCGCATTGGCCCGCCGGAGCCGCCCGGAGCTAAAGCCTCCGGGCGAAACAACGACGCCCGGTTCACCGGGCTACCCGATAGCGTAGGCGCGGTTTTCCAACCGCACAAACATGAGCATGTGTGCAACCCAGGAAGGCCCCAGTGCGTAGCCGCCGGCGTGAGACCTTCGCCTTCTATCTGAGCATCGGCCCGTGGCTGCTCGGCTTTTTGCTCTTTATCGCCGGGCCGATGCTCATCTCGCTGGTGATCAGCTTCACCGACTGGGACTTGCTCAGCGCGCCGCGCTGGGTGGGGCTGGACAACTACGCCAAGATGCTCGACGACCGGCGCTTTTGGCAGGCGCTGCGCGTCACCACGGTCTACACGCTGTTTTATGTCCCGTCGGACCTGGCGGGCGGGCTGTTGCTTGCTATGCTCGTCCATCCACGCCTGGTCGGGGTGAGGCTGATGCGCACGGTCTTTTACCTGCCCACGGTCTTGTCTGGCGTGGCCTTTGTCGTCGTCTGGCTATGGATGCTCAACCCCACCAGCGGGCTGGTCAACACGCTGCTGGCGCAGGCGGGCATCCAAGGCCCGCGCTGGCTGATGGACCCGCAGTGGGCGCTGGCCTCGCTGCTGTTGATGAGTTTTTGGGGCTGGGGCCGCACGATGGTGATCTTCCTGGCCGGGCTGAAATCGATCCCCGGTGAATACTACGAAGCCGCGGCCATCGACGGCGCCGGCGGGCTGCGCCAGTTCGCGGCCATCACGCTGCCGCTGCTCACCCCCACGATCTTCTTCAACCTAATCTTGAGCATCATCGGTACCTTCCAGACCTTTACCAGCGCCTTTGTCGCTACCGACGGCGGGCCGCTGGACGCTACGCTCTTCTATGTGCTCTATCTCTATAAACAGGCATTTGAGCTGCGCCACATGGGCTATGCATCGGCGCTGGCCTGGGTGCTGTTTGCCGTGGTCCTGGCGCTGACGGTGACGGTCTTTCGCAGCCAGCGGCGCTGGGTCTTCTATGGCGGGGAGCGCGAGCTGTGATCGCCGGCGCCCCGCGGCCTGTGACCCGCACCGCGGGCGATGACTACCCGCCCCCGCGCGGGCTGGGCCGCGCCGCCCACTACGCGGCGCTGTGGCTGCTGGGCGCGCTCTTTGCGCTGCCGCTCTTTTGGATGCTCTCGTCGTCGCTCAAACCGGACTATGAGATCTTCGCCAACCCGCCGGTCTGGTGGCCGTCCAGCCCGCGCTGGGCGAATTATGTTGAGGCGCTGACGGTGCAGCCCTTTGGCCGCTACGCGCTCAACACGCTGATCATCGCCGTGGCCTCGGTCGTCGGCCATGTGCTGTCATGCACAGTGGTGGCCTACGGCTTCGCCCGGCTGCATGCGCCCGGTCGTGAGCAGCTTTTTCTGTTGGTGCTGGCCACGCTCATGCTGCCCTACCCGGTGACGATGGTGCCGCTCTACATTCTGTTTGCGCGGCTGGGCTGGGTCAACACCTTTCTGCCGTTGATCGTGCCCACCTTTTTTGGCAATGCGCTCTATATCTTCCTGCTGCGCCAGTTCTTTCTGCAGCTTCCGCCCGAAGTAGAGGACGCCGCCCAGATCGACGGCGCGAGCTTGCCTCAAATCCTGTGGTACATTATCCTACCTATGGCGACGCCGGCGCTGGCAACGGTGATGATCTTCTCGTTCCAGGCGGCCTGGAATGACTTTCTCGGCCCGCTGATCTTTCTGCAGGATCAATCCAAATACACGCTGATGTTGGGGCTGAGCCTCTTCCGAGGCAGCTATCAGATCGAATGGGCGCATCTGCTGGCGGCGTCGTTGGTCGTGATGCTGCCGGTGATCGCGCTCTTCTTTGCCGCGCAGCGCGCCTTTATCGAAGGGATCAACCTGGCAGGTGTGCGCAATTAACCAAGGGGACGCTATGCAACCACGCGACCGTTTTATCGCCGCCCTGGAGCGCCGCCCGCTGACCGGGCGAGTGCCCCATTTCGAGCTGGTTTTTTTCCTCACGATGGAAGCCTTTGGCAAGGTGCATCCGTCGCATCGCAACTATGAACAGTGGTTCCAGATGGAAGAAAAGGAGCGCGAGCTGCACCGCCAGGAGATGGCGCAGATCTTTATCGACACCGCCGAACGTTTCGACCACAGCGCCATCTTTTTGCACCCCAACCCCAACACCGTCGAGGAGACGATCCGGCTAGTGGACATCGTGCGCGAGCGCAGCGGCGACCGCTACTTTCTGATGCGCCACGGCGACGCTACCTTCAGTATCCCCAACGGCAGCGAGATGCAGGCCTTTGCCGAGCGGCTGCACGACGAGCCGTGCAAGCTCAAACAGGAGGCCCAGCGCATGGTGGACAACGCTATCCGCCGGGCAGAGCAGTATCAGGCGCACGGCGGGCTGGACGGCTTTGCGCTCTGTGCCGACTACTGCTTCAACACGGGGCCATTTCTCGGCCCGCGGCGCTTTGCCGAGTTCGTGACCCCCTATCTGGCCCAACTGACGCGCGCCTACCGCGACCTGGGCTTCTATGTGATCAAACACACCGACGGCAACATCATGCCCATCCTGGACGACCTGCTCTCTACCCAGCCGCACGCGCTCCATTCGCTCGACCCGCAGGGCGGCGTGGATATCGCCGAGGTCAAACGCCGCGCCGGCGGCCAGGTCTGTCTGATCGGCAATGTCAATTGTGGGCTGCTGGATACGGGGACGGACGCCGAGGCGATCGAATCGACGCGCTATGCCCTGCGCCACGGCATGCCGGGCGGAGGCTATATCTTTTCCACCAGCAACTGTATCTATACGGGGATGCGGCTGGCGCGCTACGAGTTGATGCTCGACATCTGGCGGCGCGAAGGAGTCTACCCGAACGTCTAGCGGATGCTGGAGAAGACGCGCAGCTGCGCCAACATGCCCATCTGGTCGAAGACGCCCCAGTGTTCGACGATCTGCCCGCTGCGCACGCGGAAGATGTCGATCGACGTGACGGAGAAGTGCTGGCCGGTGGGCGGCTGGCCCATGAACACGCCGCTGTGCGTGCCGCTGACGCTGACGCGCGCCACGACCTTATCTTCGTCCATCAGCAGGTCGTCCACGTCAAAGCGCAGGTCGGGGAAGCCGGTACGCAGCAGATCATATTTCTGGCGCAGCCCGGCGCGCGTGCCGGGGATGCCCCACAACGCTTCATGCTCTACAAAATCCGGTGCGACCAGCGCTTCAAGCGCGGTCCAGTTGCCCGGCGTCAACGCATCGTCGTAATAGCGGCGCACCAACGACGTCCCGGATTGTCTGGCCATGCTCGTCTCCGAATCGGTGAGGGATGTTATGCAATATCGGCAATTCTAATTTACCCGCAAACCAGCCTGCCCCGCCAATGCTGGTGACGTTCCTTGGGTTAGCTCGCTTGGCGCGACTTCTGATTCACTTCATGCTCCGGAAAACCACGATTCCTAAATCCTAGGCGATCCGTACTGTGACCCTAGACTGTCAGCTCGATCTCGCGCCAGCGGTGGCAGGCGGCATATCGCCCCGGCCCGACTTCCTCTAGGGGCGGCGCAGCCGTCCGGCAGACGTCGATCGCATAGGGGCAGCGGGGATGGAAATAGCAGCCCGGCGGCGGGTTGGCCGGGTTGGCGACCTCCCCCTGTGGGATGGCGCGCTCGCCGCGTGCAAACGGGTCGGGCTTGGGCAGCGACGAGATCAGCGCCGCGGTATAGGGGTGTTTGGGCGCAGCGAAAAGCGCCTTGGGCGGGCCGATCTCGGCCACGCGGCCCACATACATCACCAACACACTGGTGCTGATCTGGTTGACCACGCTCAGGTCGTGCGACACAAAGAGATAGCTCAAGCCCAGATCATCCTGCAAGTCCATCATCAGGTTCAGCACCTGCGCCTGCACCGAGACATCCAGCGCCGAGACCGGCTCGTCGGCCACGATCAGCCGCGGGCTGGCCGCCAGGGCACGGGCGATGCCGATGCGCTGGCGCTGGCCGCCGCTGAACGCATGGGGAAAGCGCTGCATATACTCGGCGCGCAGCCCGACGCGGCGCAGCAGATCCGCCACACGGTCTTCACGCTCGCCGCGCGTGCCGATGTTGTTGACGCGCATCGGCTCGCTGACGATCTCAAAGATCGTCATGCGCGGGTTGAGCGACGAGAACGGGTCTTGGAAGACCATCTGAATGCCGCGGCGCAGCGGGCGGATCTCCGACATGCTCAACTTCGCCAGGTCCATGACCGCGCCGTCCATGGTGTGATAGAGGATCTCACCGCCGGTCGGCTCCACGGCACGCACAATGCAGCGCGCCGTGGTCGTCTTGCCGCAGCCGCTCTCACCCACCAAGCTGACCGTCTCGCCGGCGCGGATCGTAAAGGTGACATCGTCCACGGCGCGCACCTCGCCCGCCTTGCGCCTCAAGAAGCCGCGCTCAATGGGATAGATCTTTTTGAGATGATTGACCTGGAGCACGACTGTATTGCGCTCGCCAGGATTGCGCTCAGTGAGCGTCGCGGCAGCCGTCTGCGCGCTCTGCGCCGTCGCTTCGTGCATACCCATTGCTAACACCCCGGATAGAGAAAACAACTGGCTTGGTGGTTGACGCCGACGGCGGCCAACTGCGGCTCGCGCTGGTCACAGATGCCGGGCATAAACGCCGGGCAGCGCGGGTGAAAGGGGCAGCCCGCAGGCCGATTCTGCGGATGCGGGATCGAACCGCTGATCGACGGCAGCCGTTCGCGCGGCTGCGCCTCGATGCGCGGGATCGAGTTCATCAACGCCTGCGTATAGGGGTGCTTGGGGTTGGTGAACAGTTCCTTCACCGGCGCTTTTTCCACCACGCGCCCCAGATACATGACCGCCACCTCGTCGGCTACCTCGGCGATCACCCCCAGGTCATGCGTGATAAAGATCATCGCCATGCCGTTCTCCGCCTGCAGCCGCTGCAGCAAGTTGAGAATTTGGGCCTGGGTGGTCACGTCGAGCGCCGTCGTCGGCTCGTCGGCGATCAAGATGCGCGGGTTGGTTGCCAGCGCCATGGCGATCATGGCGCGCTGGCACTGGCCGCCGCTCAGCCGATAGGGGTATTCGCCCATGCGCTGCTCTGGGTTAGGGATGCCCACACGGCGCAGCCATTCGATGGCCTGGCCGCGTGCCGTCTCTTCGTCCAGGTCGCTGTGCAGGCGAATGGCCTCGGCGATCTGATTGCCCACGGTATGCACCGGGCTGAACGAGGTCATCGGCTCCTGGAAGATCATCGAGATCTGCCCGCCGCGCATCGATTTCATCTCGGCGCTGTAGGGCGGCAGCTTGAGCAGGTCGACCTGCCGGTAGTGGCCGGCGGCGTCGCGATAGCGGTAAAGGATTTCGCCGCCGACGATGCGTCCCGGCCTGTCCACGATCTGCAGAATAGACTTGGCCGCCACGCTCTTGCCGCAGCCGCTCTCGCCCACAATGCCCAACGTCCGGCCGGGCTGCACGTCGAGCGTGGCCCCATCCACGGCGTGGACAACCCCCTCGCCGGTGAAAAAGTAGGTCTGCAGGTTGTTGACTTGAAGCAGCGGCTCGCCGTCCTGGAGGTCGGGCGCGGGGCCGATCAGCTGTGTCTGTTGAATCTGATTCATGCGGTTTGCTGTCTGCTAGGCGGATTCGGTGACGCTGTAGGGGTCGGCGGCATCGCGCAGACCGTCGCCCATAAAGTTCAGGGCCAAGATGACGACGATCACCGGGATCGCCGGGATCATCAGCCAGGGCGTCAGGGCGATGGCCTGGATGTTTTGCGCGGCCTGCAGCAGCACGCCCCAACTGATGGCGGGCGGGCGCAGCCCCAGCCCCAGAAAGCTCAAGGCCGTCTCGCTGATGATCATAAAGGGGATCGCCAGCGTGGCCGAGGCGATAATATGGCTGTAGAACGAGGGCACCATGTGGCGGAAGATCACATCGTGCCAGCCTGCCCCGGCCACCACCGCCGCTGTGACAAAGTCTTCCTCGCGCATCGCCAGAAAACGCCCACGCACCACGCGCGCCAGGTCGGTCCAGGCAAAAAGCGAGATGATCACCGTGATCGCAAAGTAAAGCTGCATGATCGACCAGTTGGGCGGCAGCGACGCCGCCAGCCCCATCCACAGCGGCACGGTCGGGATCGAGCGGATGATCTCGATGGTGCGCTGGATCACGTTGTCCAGCCAGCCGCCGAAAAAACCGGAGACGCCGCCCAGCAAGATGCCCAACGTCAGGCTCATGGCGACGCCCACCAAGCCAATCGTCATCGAGGTGCGCGTGCCGAAGACGATGCGCGAATAGAGGTCACGGCCCTGCATGTCGGCGCCCAGCAGAAAGATGCGCTCCTCGGCGCGCTCGTTCTCCACATCCACCACGCCAAAGAGATGGCGGTCGGAGGCGATCAGCCCCAACCATTTATATTCAAAGCCACGCGCCATAAAGGCCACGTCGATCTTCTGCGTGCAGTCGGTCACATAGATCTTTTGCAGCGTGTAGGGGTCGCGCCCGCCTTCGACCGCGCAGACATAGGGCCGGAATGCGCCCTCCTGAAACCAATGGACGGACTGGGGCGGGATCAACGCCCGCGCCGAGCGCCCGTCGCGCGGGTCGCTGACGGCGAAAAACTCGGCAAAAAGCGCCAGCGTGTAAAACAGCAGCACAATGCCCAGCGAGATCAACGCCAGCCTGTGCCGCTTAAAACGCCACCAGACCAACTGGCGCTGCGATGCGACGCTGAGCCGCTCTTCGACGGTGTTGTTCGCCGGGCGCGCCGCGGGCGTATCCGCACTGACCGCGGCGGGTTCTCTGGGAACTAGACTCTCTTGCGTCATCTCAATTCGACCGTTACTGGAGCCGGACTCTGGGGTCGACGGCGGCCAACAAAATATCGGACAACAGCGTACCGATCACGGTCATCGTGCCGATCATCAGAATGATCGACCCGGCCAAGAACATATCCTGCGAAAGCAGCGAGCGCAGCAGCACCGGCCCCAACGTGGGCAGGTTGAGCACCACTGAGACGATCACGCTGCCCGACACCAGAAAGGGCAGGATATAGGCCGTCAGGCTGATGATCGGGTTCAGGGCCAGCCGCACGGGGTACTTGAGCACCAGTTTCCATTCCGACATACCCTTGGCGCGCGCCGTTACCACATAGGGTTTGCGCAGCTCGTCGAGCAGATTGGCGCGCGTGATCCGGATCAGCGAGGCCGTGCCGGACGTGCCCAGGACGATGATCGGGATGACCATGTGTTTGGCCAAATCAATCGCACGCCCGGTGCTCCACGGCGCTTCGACATATTCAGGTGAAAACAGCCCGCCGATGCTAAACCCATAGATATCCCAGGCGAAATACATCAACACCAAGGCGAGCAGAAAATCGGGCACGGCCAGCCCGGTAAAGCCGACCGTGGTGGCAAAGTAGTCGAGAAAAGAATATTGGCGCACGGCGGAGATGATACCGATCGGGATGGCGGTGACCCAGACAAAGACCAGCGTGCCCAGCGCCAGCAGCACGGTCAGCAGCATCCGCTCGCCGATCACGTCGAGCACAGGGATGCGATATTGGAACGACATGCCGAAATTGCCGCGGACAATCTGCCCCATCCATTTCAGATATTGGATGTGCATGGGTTCGCCCAGCCCAAAATAGGCGCGCAGCGCGGCGGCTTCCTCGGCGTTGACCTCGCCCCCCTGCGCCTCCAGGGCGGCGATATAGGAGGTCACATAGTCGCCGGGAGGGAGTTGAATGATCACAAACGACAGGACGGAAACCGCAAAGATCGCCAATAGGCCGTAGAGCACACGTCTAACTAGATACCCGGTCATCCCTTCCCCTACATTTCCAGCTACAACCGTCAATCATCGTCCGATGCGCGTGATGGGTGCAGCCCCCGATGATGAGGGCTACACCCATCATAAGCTGCCGCGGCGTGCTATTCCTGCAGGATAAACATCTGCTCCGGATAGCCGTTGCCCGGCGTCTGCGCATAGACGACCCATTCCAGCGGCTTGGGCACGTTGCGCACGTTGTTCTTGATCAAGGTGGTGTAGACCGGCACGTCCACCACGAAACCGAGGCGCGCATAGTTATCGCACATGATCTCGGTGCCCTCGATCAAAAGCTGCTGGCGGCGTGCGGGGTCGGACTCGCGCATCGCTTCCCAGTGCTTCAAGACCTGCTGCTCGATCCATTCCGGCCCGTCATACTCCGCCGGGTCGGGGGTGGGGTCGTTGGCCCAATCCTGCGCCACAGGCGCCCAGCGCTCGGTGGGCAGCAGGCGGGGCAGCGCCGCCGGGTTAAATTCGCCCGTCTCAAACATGCTCATCATGGGCTGATTGGCCTCGGACCGCTCGATCCAAAGGCTGCGTTCCACCGGGTTGACGGTCATCTGGATGCCCACGTTCTCGGCCCACATCTGGGCCACGCGCTCGGCGATGCTGGGATAATCCAGGAATGCGCCGCTCACGGCGTCGATGCGCAGCACCAACCGTTCGCCGCTGGGCAGCAGACGGAAGCCTTCGCCATCACGCTGGTCCAGGCCGATCGAGTCGAGGATCTCATTGGCGCGGTCGGGGTCAAAGACGCCGGCCTCTTCGTCCCAGCGGCTGGAGTTGTAGTAGGGCGGCGTGTTGGCCGGGCAGAGCGACGCTTCCTTGCCCACGCCCAGGAAGAAGGTCTCATTGATCTCCGACCGTTCGATGGCAAGGCCCATGGCCTTGCGGAAGTCCACACTGCCCACCGTGTACTCGGCGATGGCCGGGTCCTCGTTCCAGTCTTGATTAAAGGCGATCTTGACCGGGTGGCGTGTGCGGCTTGTCCAAAAGTCGACAAAGTAGTCGCCCTGCTGCTCGTTCTGGCGGATCACCGGCAGCTTGGAGAAGTCGATGTGGCGGCCCTGGATGGTATAGTTGCCGGCAATGGCGCGCAGGTTCAAGACCTCCAGTTCCTCGACCAGCTCCAGCGAGATGCCGTCGAAGTAGGGCAGTTGGTTGCCCTCGGTGTCCACGGCAAAGAAATAGGGGTTGCGTTCCAGCGTATACTCGTTGGAGGCAATCGTCGTCACCGGTTTCCAGGGTGCGGTCACCGGCAGATCGGGGTTCATGTGCGCGTCGTTCATCGCCAGGAAATAGAGATACCAGTTCTCGAACCCGGCTTCCTCGGCCTTGGCGTTGGCCTCATCCTCGCCGATGAAGTCGGCGTGGAACTGCTCCAGATAGTGCTGCGGCGCAACCAGCCCCAGGCCGACGCGGCCCTGCTGGAAGTGGCCGGCGACCGTGCTGGAGCCGATCGTCTCCAACCAGGAGGGGAACGGAGCGGCAAAGATCATCTTAAGCGTGTAGTCGTCTACCTTTTCAAACTTCACCAACGCGTCACCCCAGTTGAGATACCAGGGGACGGTCGTCACCAAGTTGGGGTTTTGCAGAATATGCTCATACCAGAACATGTAATCGTCCACGGTATAGGGTTCACCGTCCGACCATTTCATGCCCTCGCGCAGGGAGAAGGTCCACTCGGAGCCATCCTCGCTGCTCTCCCAGGCCTTAAAGGCGCGCGGGCGCATCTCGGTGGCGCTGGTGTCCCAGAAGATGCCGTAGTCGTTGTTCCAGCGTTCGATGTTCTGGCGGTCGCCGGGGCCGGTGAACGCGCCCAAGAGGATGCCGCCGTGCTGACCGATCATCTCAGCAGGCTCGATCACCAGCGGTTCCAGGGGCAGGCGCTCTTGCACCGGGGGCAGCTCGCCGGCGGCGACGGCGTCGGCCAGGGTGCTGACCTCCTTGAACTCGGCGGGCATCGTGTCGGAGATGTCAGGCCAGCAGGGGCTTTCCCAGGTACAGTTGGC
>JADLFO010000080.1 GCA_020845455.1 Caldilineaceae bacterium | reverse complement strand
TGAATGAACTGGACTGAAGGAGTATCGGGCGTGACGGATCGGACAGCCGACCAGGCGATAGCGCAACGAAGTGGGGACAGCCTGCCGCCACACCGGTAAGCCATTGGATTGAACCATCCACGGCCACAGGCGTTTCCCGCCCGTGGCCGTTTTTGTTTGCCCGGTCTGGCTGTCCAGCACTAGGCGCGGCGCTTCATGGCGGTACGCGGCGGGCAGCAGACATCGGGTTGATGACGGTCACGGGAATGCACCCGTGGCCGTTTTTGATCGGCACAAATTGAGGGGCCAATATGTTATTGACAGTCGAGAATCTTTCCAAAGCTTACGGCGATAACCAGGTGCTCAACCAGGTCTCGCTGACGCTGGCCGCGGGCCAGAAGCTGGGGTTGGTGGGCGCCAACGGCGTGGGCAAGTCAACCCTGCTCAAAATCGTCGTGGGTGAAGTGCAGCCCGACGCCGGTCAGGTTCGCATCGCCCCCGGCGCAGAGATCGGCTATCTGTCGCAAGTGCTGGAGGCCGCCGAAGACCAGACGATCCAGGAGCTGATCCTGGCGGCGCAGGGTGAACTGGTGCGCGTGGAAGCCCGGCTGCGCGCCTTGGAGGAAGCCATGGCCGCCGCCAACGGCAACCTCGACACGCTGCTGGCCGAATATGGGCATCTGAGCGACCTCTTCGAGCGGCGCGGCGGCTATGACCTCGAACACCGGCTGGACGCCGTGCTGGCCGGTCTGCAGGTCGACCATCTGCCGCGCGACCGGCGCATCGGCACGCTGTCGGGCGGGGAAAAGTCGCGCGTTGGGCTGGCCGCGCTGCTGCTCGCCGCGCCGGACCTGCTGCTGCTCGACGAGCCGACCAACCACCTGGACTTTGCCGCGCTCGCCTGGCTGGAAGGCTATCTGGCAAGCGTGCAGGGCGGGCTGCTGGTCGTCTCGCACGACCGGCACTTTCTCAACCAGACGGTCAGCGCCATCGTCGAGATCGACGAGCACAGCAAGCAGGCCAAACATTACGCGGGCAGCTATGACTTCTATGCCCAGGTCAAGGCGCAGGAGCGCGTCAAGTGGGAGGAGTCCTACTGGAAGCAGCAGGAGGAGATCTGGGAACTGCGCAAGCAGATCAAGACCAAGGCGCACCAAGTCGGCCACAACCGGCCCCCACGTGACCGAGACAAGTTCCTCCACTATTTCAAAGAGCAACAGGTAGCCGATACCGTCTCGCGCAATATTCGCTCGGCGGAAGAAAAGCTGCGCCGCATCGAGGAAGACCCAATCCCCAAGCCGCCCAAGCTGCTGGAGATCAGCCCGGATTTTGACCCTGCGACGCTCGCCAGCCATGTAGCGCTCTCCGCCGTAGATATCCACAAGCGCTATGGCAGCCAAGTCGTGCTGGACGGCGTCAGCCTAGACATTGCCGCGGGCAGCCGCGTGGTGATGGTGGGGCCAAACGGCGCGGGCAAAAGCACGCTGCTGCGTATCCTGGCGGGTCTGGAAGCGCCGGACGCGGGGCATGTCGGCGTCGCGCCTAGCGTGGTGCTGGGCTATCTCGACCAAGAGCAGGCGATGCTCGACCCGCAGCAGACGGTGTACGAGGCCTATCGCGGCGGGCGCATCGGCGAGTGGGAGGAGCTAAAGGCCGAACTGCTGAGTTACGGGCTGTTCACCTATCCCGACTTGGGCAAGGAAGTGGGTACGCTGAGCGTGGGCCAGCAGCGCAAGCTGCAGCTTGCGCTGCTGATGGCCGCGCGCGCCAACCTGCTCCTGCTCGACGAGCCGACCAACCACATCAGCCTGGACGTGCTGGAGGAGTTTGAGCAGGCATTGACCGGTTTCCGCGGGCCGGTGGTCGCGGTCTCGCACGACCGGCGTTTTATCCAACGCTTTGCCGATGAGATCTGGGAAGTGCGCGGCGGGCGTCTGATTCGCTATCTAGGCGGCTGGGAGGAATACGGCGGACAGTAACCTGTCTACTGCCCACCCCCTAGTTCGCGGGGACAAGCGCCAGCACGCGCACAGGGCTGCCGGAGCCTTGCACGATCTTGAGCGGGGCGGCGATGATCACCGCGCCGGTGGGCGGAAGCTGGTCGAGGTTGCACAGGCTGGCGAGGCCGAGCTTGCCCGCGCCGTGCATGATGTTATGCGCCGGGAAGGGCGGGTCAAAGCCCCCGGCCTGCCCCGCATCAGTGCCCACGGTCTCCACGCCCACGCCGCGCACATCGCGCTCTTGCGCCAAAAAGCGCAGCGCGTCCGGCTCAAACCCCGGCGTATGCGCGCCGTTGGCGTCGGCGTTGAGAAAAGCCTCGCGGCCGGTGCGCTTGCTCCAGTCGGAGCGCAGCAGCAGCCACGCCCCCACAGGGATGCGTCCATGCTCGGCTTCCCAGGCTTGGAGATGCTCGCGCGTCAGCAGGAAGTCGGCGGCGGCGGCGGACTGGGCGCTCACATCCACCACACAGGCGGGGGCGACAAACTGGCGCACGGGCAGCATATCGGTCGTGTTGTTGGGCAGGTTGCGCCCGGTGATCCAGTGTACGGGCGCGTCGAAGTGGGTGCCGGTATGCTCGCCCAGCCGCAGCGTGTTCCAGTACCACATGGGGCCAGGCTCGTCGTAATAGGAAATGCGCTCGACCGTGAGCGGCGGCGATTGGCCGAAGATCGGCGGCAGGTCGATCACGGGCGTGTCGGGCGACAGGGGCTGCGTCAGGTCGACGACGCGGATGCTCCCCTGGCTAAGTTGATCTACAAGCTGGGCCAGCAGGTCTGCGGCGCTGCTCATGGGACGGTTCCTCCAGGGCGATAGATAGGAGATAAGCCGCGATCAGGCGGGCGCGGTCTGGGCGCGGCGCTCACGGATATAGCGCTCAAAGCGGAAGGCGTTTTCGGGCAGTTTGAGGTCCATGCCGTAATGGTCGGGGCCGATGGCTTCCACCTTGGCGACGATCACGCTCAGGTCGTTGCGCTCAAAGGCATCGGCGGCGGCCTCTATAAAATCGTAGAAGGTGCTGACCGCCGTCACCTGCTGAATGCCCGCGCCGCGGGCAATGGCGGCGAGGTCCGTAATGCCCTCGGTCGTATGCGAGGCAAAGCCGCCGGTGGAAAGCAGGCTGCCGTTATCGAAGATGATATGCACCAGGTTGGCGGGCCGATAGCGCGCCAGCGTCGCCAAGGCGCCCAGATTCATCAACACCGAGCCGTCGCCGTCCAGCACGACAACCTTCTCTTGCGGCAAGGTCAACGCCAGCCCCAGCCCAATCGAGGAGGCCAGCCCCATGGCATGTTCAAGATAGAAAAAGTTCTCCCGATGGCCCAGGTCATACAACTCCTGGGCGCACGCCCCCATGATCGTGACGACCAACTTGTCGTGCAGTTCGGGGTAGAGCGCTTCGATACACTGGGCACGTTGCATAGTCAGGTCTCCACTAGGCTTCGCCCTCCATCAGATCGCGCGTCAACAACAGCGCGACCGGGGAAAGCGAACTAAGCGAGAAGGTGTGCGCCTCGCGGATCTGGCGGGCGATGTGGCGCGGGTCACGCGCATAGTCGAAGGGGATGCCCAGCCCGCGCAGCACCGGCTCGGTGACGATACCGCCGCGCGTGTGCCAAGGGTAGGGTTCACCCATATGGCCGCGGTGCGCGATCAGCATACACAGCGGGATGCTGTAGAGCATCGCCAGCGAGACGATGCCGTTGATCGAGGCCAGAAAGCCATGGTTTTGCATCAAAAGCAGGTTGGGCGTTCCGGCAAGATAGGCCCCGGCGGCGATCCCAATCGCCTCTTCCTCCTTGGCAACCTCGACCAGCGCCATCTCCGGGTCGCTTTCGGCCATCTGCAGCAGATAGACCAGCCAGGTTTCGGGCAGCGCCGTGACAAAGCGAACGCCCGCGCCCTTGATGCCCTGATAGACGAGTTTGGAATTTTCGCGCGAGACGGTCATGCGGCTATCCTGATTGCAGACCTACGACCCTGCCACGAAAGCGAGCGCCCATGCACCCGCCACTAGCTCCGGTTGAACTGCCCACGGTCACGCCGGTTCTCGCCCAGGGACGGCTGCGCCTGCGCCTTCCCCACCCCGACGACCGCGCCGCCCGCCAACGGATCGGCATCCACGCCGAATTCAGGCGTATGGTGGGGGCCGACGACCAGACAAGCGGCCCGATGTCTGCCGAGGCCGCCGACGGCTGGTATCAGAGTCTAGCCGCCGCGCCCTGCGCCTGGGTTATCGACGTCGAGGGGCAGTGCATTGGGGCGGCGCGCCTGCATATGTTCGACCTGTCCAACCGCCGGGCGCGCTATGCGGTCGGCATCTTCGACCCCGCCTACTGGGGCCAAGGCTGGGGCACAGCGGCTACAACACTCGTCCTGCGCTATGCCTTTGAAACGCTGCGCCTCCATCGCGTGGACCTGCGCGTGCTCGCCTACAACGCTCGCGCCATCCGCGCCTATGAGAAGGCCGGGTTTGTGCAGGAAGGGATCGAACGGGAAGGCGCGCTGATCAACGGCCGGTGGGAGTCCGACGTCTGGATGAGCATTCTAGAGCAGGAATACGCCGCCCGCGACAGAGGAAGTGGATAGTACGGACACGATAGTTCGTGTCCGTACTATCCCTTCTTCCTACGCCACTGCGCCGTTGGTGGCGAGGACGGGCTTCCGCGAACGGAAGATTTGGCCGAGTTCCTCGCCCGGCAGCGCCGGCTCATTCTGATAGAGATAGCAGGCGGCAACGCGCTTTTCATCCGTCTGGTACAGCGGCGGCGGCGCTTGTTTACAGATCTCCATCACATGCGGGCAACGACCGGCGAACTTGCAGCCCACCTTGGACGCGACCGAGCGATCCTCGTCCATTCCGACCACTTCCTGCTGGCCCCACTGGCGCTGCAGATCCGGCCAGGGGATCGAATCGATCAAGAGCTGGGTATAGGGATGCTTTGGCTCGCTGATCACCTTGTCCACGTCGCCCGCCTCCATCACCGACCCACGGTAGAGGATGATGATGTAGTCGCTGACATGATAGGCGGTGGTCAGGTCGTGGGTGATATAGAGGATCGTGACGTTCATCTCCCGGTTGAGCTTGTTGATGCTCTCCAGGATGGTGGCGCGCAGCGAGGCATCGACCATCGAGACCGGCTCGTCGGCGATCAGCAGTCTCGGCTGTAGAAGCAGCGCCCGCGCCACAGCAAAGCGCTGGCGCTGGCCGCCGCTGAGCTGGTGCGGGAAGCGCCCCAAGGTTTCCTCCGGGCGCAGCCCCACGCTGACCAAGGCCTCTTCTATGATGCGCCGCGACTCGGCTCCCGGCCTCGCCAGCCGAAAGTTCCTGATCGGCACTTCCATGATGTGGTCGACCTTGTAAAAGGGGTTATAGACGGCAAAGGGGTCTTGAAAAACTGCCTGGACTTCCTTGCGGAAGGCGGTTTGCGCCTCTTTGCGCATCTGCGCGATATCGCTCCCTTTATAAAGGATCGACCCCGACGACGCGCTGAGAAAGCCAAGCGCCATCAGGCCGAGCGTTGTCTTGCCGCTGCCGCTCTCGCCCGCGACCGAGATGATGTTGGGGGTATCGGCGTCTAGGGTAAACGAGATATTGTCGAGCGCGACCGTGCCACCCTTAAACACCTTTGTAACGTTGCGGAGTTCGAGAAGTTGGCTCATCGCTCGCCCTCATTTCCATTTCCATACAGATGGCAAGCAGCCCAGTGCTGCGGGCGATGTTCCAACAGCGCGGGGTTCTTCACCTTGCAGACCTCCATCACTTTCGGGCAGCGGTCGTGGAAGACGCAGCCCGGCGGCAGATCGCGCAAGAGCGGCGTGATGCCGGGGATGCTGCGGAAGACGCCGCGCTTGCCCAGCACGGGCAGGCTGCTGATCAGCATCTGCGTATAGGGGTGCAGCGGCTCGGTGAAGCTGTCTTGCACGCTGCCCAATTCGACCAAACTGCCGGCATACATCACCGCCAAGCGGTCCACGAACTGCGCCATCAGACCCATATCGTGGCCGATCAAGATCACGGCGCTGCCCATCTCCTGCTGAATGCGACCGATGGTCTGCATCACCTGGCGTTGGGTCACCACGTCAAGCGCGCTGGTCGGCTCGTCGGCGATGATCACCTTGGGCGTCATGATAATGGCGATGGCGATACAGGCGCGCTGCTTCATACCGCCGCTCAACTCATGCGGGTACATGTCGCCCACGCGTGGGTCCAACTCCACAGCGCGCAGCGCGTCGACGACCCGCCCCTCCATTTGGGCGCGGGTGAGGCCCAGGTTGTGGTCCTCCATGGCGTCGATCAGCTGATCCCGGACACGCATCACAGGGTTGAGCGAGTTCATCGCGCCCTGCGGCACCATGCCGATCTCACTGCCGCGCGTCAGCCGCATCTGTTCTTCGCCCAACTGCGTCAGGTCCGTGCCGTCGAGCAGCATCTGGCCGCCGGCGATCCTGCCCGGCTCGTGGATCATGCGCATCAGCGCCAGCGCCAGGGTGGATTTGCCGGAACCGGATTCACCCACCAGCCCCAAGCGTTCACCCGGCTTGAGGTCAAAGCTCACCTTGTTGTTGGCATAGACGATGCCCGCGTCGGTGTAATACTGTACGTCCAAGTCTTTAACCCGCAGGACGTAGCCGTCTTGGTCGCCGGCATTTCTCGTCGCGGCATCACGGCGGGGATTCTTGACTGTGACGCTCATCTGGCCCTCCGCACTCTCGGATTGGCCAATTCGTCCAGCCCAATCGAGATCATAAACAGCATGATAAAAATCAGGGCGACAATCGTCACGGGGACTGCGCCCCACCACCACAGCCCGCGCACAAAGGCGCTCTGGTTGATGACCCAGTAGATCGTCACGCCGAGGGTCGGTTCACGCAGCGGCCCCAGGCCGAGCGCCGCCAAGCCCATCGAGGCAAAGATCGCGCCCGTCACCGCGCCCACCAACGACGCGCCCAGATAGGGCAAGAGGTTGGGGATCAGTTCGCGGAAGATGATCCCCATGCTGCCCATGCCGTTGAGCCGCGCCATCATCACATACGAGCGTTCGCGCATACTCAACACTTGGCCGCGGATCACGCGCGCCGCGCCACGCCACGAGGTTAACGCAATGATCAACGCCATGCCGTTGATCGTGACCGCTTTGTCGCCTAGCGTCGACGCGATCACCACCAAGATCAACAGGCTGGGGATCGTCAGCGCCACGTCGACCATCCAGTTGACGACGGCGTCATAGGTGCCGCCATAAAAGGCCGAGGTGAAGCCGAGAATCGTGCCCACGACAATGCCGATGATCCCGGCGAAGACGCCGATATACATCGTCATCCAGGTGCCGACGACGGCCACAGCAAAGAGGTCGCGGCCCTGGGCGTCGGTGCCAAAGGGAAAGGCCCTGGGTTCACAGGGCGGCGCTTCGGCGGCGGCTTCTTCCTGGGCCGACTTCGGCAGCAGCGATGCTGCTGGGTTGGCGGCCGGCGGACACCAACGCAGCGTCGGCGGTACACTGGGCGGTGCAGCCAGTGGATAGGGGTCCACCTTAGGGTCGATTATCAAATACCCAATCACCGTGAACGCCAGCAGCACGATCAGGATAACCAACCCGACGCCCAGCGTCACGTTGCGGCGGATATATCGCCAGAATCCAGACATGTTCGTTCCTCACATCCAAACGTAACAAAGTACATAACAGCTTGCGTCATTTATCATACGAGATGCGCGGGTCGAGCAGCGGGTAGATCATATCCATGATAAACATGGCAATGGCAATGGAGACGATGATGATCAGGTTGATCCCATAGATCATCCAGTAATCCAATTGGCTGATGGCCCGCGCCAGCAGCGTCCCCACGCCCGGATATTGAAAGACCAGTTCCACCAGCACAGAGCCGGAGACCAACGTGCTGAAGGCCAGCGCCAGACCGGTGACCTGCGGCAGAATCGCATTGCGCACGCCATAGCGGTTGAACAACCGCCCATCTTTCAGCCCTTTGGCCTCGCCAAAGGTCATATAGTCTTCGCCCTGTACCGTGACCATCATACCGCGCATGCCGATGACCCAGCCCCCCATGGTGGTCAACACAATCGCCAAGGCCGGCAGCAGTGAGTGCTTGAGCACATCCATGGCAAAGGCGGCACTCATATTTGGGACCGTGCCTAGCCCATAGCCGCCGGCCAACGGCAGCCATTGCCATCGGTATGAAATAAAGTAGATCAGGATCAACGCAACCAAATAGGCTGGGATCGCCCCCAGGATCAGAAACGAGGGCAAAATATATTTGATGAATGACGAGGATTTTGGCCAAGCCATCATCGCCCCCAAGACCGTGCCCAGGACAAAGGCGACAACCGTCGTCACCGCCAACAGCCCCAACGTCCAGGGCAATGCGCTTTTCACCAATTCCCAGACTGTTTTTGGATAGTTTGCGATCGAATAGCCGAGGTCCCCACGCAGCACATCACGCATATAGTTGACGTACTGTCTCCAAAGCGGTTGGTCGAGGCCGAACTTGGCCTCATACGCGGCCACCATTTCGTCGAAGCCTTCTTCGATGTAGCCGCTGCGCGATGCCTGTTCGAGCAGTTTTTCGCGCAAGGGGTTGCGCGGCGTCATCTTGGGGATCAGGAAATTGATCGTGACTGCCGTCCAGATCACCAAGACGAGCAGGCCAAACCGCCGCAGGACATAGCGCCAGTTGTAAGACGACATGATTCACTCCTACCGTGGTATCTCAAACAACATCCCCAGCCGGCTGGTCGGGGGAGGAGAACGCCCCTCCCCCATCTGTCAGCCCATCACCATCCCGGAAGTTTTGAGCTTCCGGGATGGCACAAACCGGCAGTACTGAACGAAGAACTATGCCGTCGCCGTCAACCGGTGGAGGATCAGCGGGAAGGTCAGGTGCCAGAAGGCGCCGTTGACATATGGGTCATCCTGGGTCGGCCAGCCCTGCCAGTAGGTGGTATTCATCGGAATGCGGTGCAGCCACTGCTGGATCGGAGCGTCCACCAGATTGTCCAGCCAGATCTCCAGCGCCGCCAGATAGAGCTTCATGTATTCTGGGTTATCCGCCGAGGGCGAGATGGCGGCCATCTGGTCGAGAATGGCGTCATACTCGGGGTTGTTGAAGCGTGAGCTTTGCGCCGTGGGCTGCCCGATCTCGGCAAAATACTTGCTAGTGAACAGATCCATCGTCGTGTACGGGTCGCTGATCGTGCCGCCATGCCCGTTCAACCAGATCTTCTGCGTGCCTTCGCTGATGCGTGTGCCGTTGTCCGCCGGGGTTGTCCACTCGGCTTCAAAGCCTGCCTTGCGCAGTTGCTCGGCGATAATCGGGCCGATGTCGGTGAACACCTGCCAGCCGGAGATCACGGTCGGGATACGTTCGCCGTCCTTGGCCCAGAAGCCCTCGCCGTCCTTGGCATAGCCCAACCCCTCCAGCAGCGCCGCCGCCTTCTCCAGGTTGAACTCGTTGGTCGGATACTTCTCCAAGAGCGGCGCGGCCGCCTCGAAATACGGCTCCATCGCCGGGTAGCGCGGGAAGGGCAGTTCGGTCAAGAGACCCGACCCGCCCAGCCCGACATCGAGCATCTGCTGGCGGTCGATGCTGTAGCTCACCGCCCAGCGCATCTCCTTGGTGGTGAAAGGGCCGTCCAGATGGTTGAACCACATCGAGGTCGGCCACCAGTCCATATAGCCCATCGGCAACTCGCGGCCCGTGTGCGTGATGACATTCGGGTTCCCCGCCACCGCTTCCGGGATCACATTGGCGCGCAGGTCAAGGCAGGAGTCAATCTCGTTGGCGACGATGCGCTGCACCATCAACGTGTCGCCGGCGTAGGGAGCCGCCAGGATGCGTTCGACTTCGGGCAGTTTCTCGACAAACCCGGTCTTGACCGCCCACCAGTCGTCGCGGCGGTCGATGAACTTCTGCGTGTTCGACCACTCGACGATCTTGTAGGGGCCCGTACACACGGGCAAGCCTGCCTCGGGGTCGTAGCCCTTATAGGCGGCGATGTCCGTGACATCCTTGTAGATATGCTCCGGCACGATATAGATGCCGGTGTCGAACTTGGAGCGCAGATACTCCTGGACAAAGCGCGGGCGCGGCCCCAGGAACTTGATCTGCACGGTCAGGTCGTCCACCGCCACCGCCTCCTCGACGGCAGCCTTGACCGCCTGGGACCGGGTCAAAAGGGGTGCGTTGTCGCGCAGCATGTTGAGCGTGAAGGCAACGTCGCCCGCCGTAAAGGGCGTGCCGTCGCTCCACTCCACACCCTCGCGGATGTTGATCACCGCCTCGGTGAAGTCCTCATTGTACTCATATCCCGTCGCCAGCCAGGGAATCTCCTCGTCGGCGAAAGCCGAGTAGAAGAAGAGCGGCTCCCAGAGGGCGGCGCTGCCGATCTGATGGGTGGCGCCGGTCGCATAGGGGTTGCCCAGCCCGGTATCGGTGAACTGAGTGCCGTCGCCGCCAAACATCAAGATAAAGGTCTTCTCGCGCGGGATGTCGGCCAGCCCGCTGGGGGCAGCCGGAGCGGCGGCCGGGGCTTCGGCGGCCGGGGCTTCAGCAGCCGGAGCCTCGGTGGCGGGGGCAGGGGCCGCGCCGGGTTGAGTGCCACAGGCGGTGGCGATCACCCCCGCCGTGGCGATACCGCTCAGACGCAGAAAATCGCGCCGATTTACTTGCGGGTCCTTCATGGAAGTCCTCCTCAATCAATAGTTAGGTACGGTTGACCAACCGGCTATGGAATGTAGCCAGGAAATAGCAGGATACGGACATTCAGGCGTTAATTCCGGCCCATTTTCTCGTATGGAAACTAACTGGTTGCCTCCAGTCTATGCAGGATCAGTGGGAAGGTCAGATGCCAGAAGGCGCCGTTGACATATGGGTCGTCCTGGGTCGGCCAGCCCTGCCAGTAGGTGGTGTTCATCGGAATGCGGTGCAGGAATTGTTGAATGGGCGCGTCGACCAGGTTGTCCAGCCAGATCTCCAGCGCCGCCAAGTAAAGATCCATGTACCCAGGATCATCGGGCGCTACGGCAGCCATCTGTTCGAGGACGGCATCATACTCGGCGTTGTTGAAACGCGAGGCCTGTGAGGTCGGCTCGCCAATGGGTGCGAAGTACTTGCTGGTATAGAGGTCTAACGTAGTAAAGGGATCGGTGATGGTGCCCCCGTGCCCGTTGAGCCAGATCTTGGCGGTGCCTTCGCTGATGCGTGTGCCGTTGTCTGCCGGGGTGATAAACTCGGCCTCGAACCCGGCGCGGCGCAGTTGCTCGGCGATGATCGGGCCGATGTCGTTGAAGACCTGCCAGCCACCCAACTGGGTCGGGATGCGCTCGCCGTCCTTGGCCCAGAAGCCCTCGCCGTCCTTGGCATAGCCCAACCCCTCCAGCAGCGCCGCCGCCTTCTCCAGGTTGAACTCGTTGGTCGGATATTTTTCAAGAAGGGGTTTGGCCGCCTCAAAATAGGGTTCGAGCACAGGATAGCGCGGGAAGGGCAGTTCGGTCAGCAAGCCGGAGCCGCCCAGCCCGACATCGAGCATCTGCTGGCGGTCGATGCTGTAGCTGACTGCCCAGCGCATCTCCTTGGTGGTGAAGGGGCCATCCAGATGGTTGAACCACATTGAGGTCGGCCACCAATCGATGTACCCCATGGGCAGTTCGCGACCGGTGTGGGTGATGACGTTGGGGTTACCGGCCACCGCCTCGGGGATCACGTTAGCAGCCAGAGAAAGACACGAGTCAATCTCGTTGGCGACGATGCGCTGCACCATCAAGGTCTCGCCGGCATAGGGAGCGAAAATCATGCGTTCGACTTCGGGCATCTTCTCGACAAACCCGGTCTTGACCGCCCACCAGTCGTCGCGGCGGTCGATGATCTTCTGCGTGTTCGACCACTCGACGATCTTGTAGGGGCCGGTGCAGACGGGCAAGCCTGCCTCGGGGTCGTAGCCGGTGTAAGACGCTACGTCTTCGACGTCTCTATAGATGTGTTCAGGCACGATGTAGATGCCGGTGTCGAACTTGGAGCGCAGATACTCCTGGACGAAGCGCGGGCGCGGACCGACAAACTGGATCTGCACGGTCAAGTCGTCCACCGCCACCGCTTCCGTCACAGCGGCCTGTACAGCGGTTGACCGGCTCAACGTCGGCGCGTTGTCGCGCAGCATGTTGAGCGTGAAGGCCACATCCTTGGCCGTGAAGGGCGTGCCGTCGCTCCACTCCACACCCTCGCGGATGTTGATCACCGCCTCGGTGAAGTCCTCATTGTAGGTATATCCTGTGCCCAGCCAAGGAATCTCCTCGTCGGCAAAGGCCGAGTAGAAGAAGAGCGGCTCCCACAGGGCGGCGCTGCCGATCTGGTGGGTGGCGCCGGTCGCATAGGGGTTGCCCAGCCCGGTGTCGGTGAACTGAGAACCGTCGCCCCCGAACATCAGGATCAAGGTTTTTTCACGCGGCACATCGCGCAGCCCACTGGTCGCAGCCGGAGAGGCGGTTGCGGCTGCCTGCGCTTCGCCGCTGGCAGTAGAAGCGGGCGCAGCGGCAGGCTGAGGAGCGGCGCAGGCGGTGGCAATCACACCGGCTGTAGCCAGACCACTCAGACGCAGAAAATCGCGCCGGCTAACTTGTGGTTCCTCCATGGTGATTCTCCTGAGCTTGTGAACACGATCGATTGACCAACCGGCTAGGGGAGTAGTTGAAGATGGCAAGAAATGATGGATTCTTGCCGCCGTGCGGGCAAACAAAACGGACGCGCATAAACGGATCTGCACAGGCAGACCGAAGCGGATGCGTAGGTTGAGTAGGACGGCAAGCCATGATGAGCAAGGTCAATCCGCGACAAAGCCGGCCGCTCGGCGACAGCACAAGCAACGGCTTGGGGCGCTGCTGCGCCGGCATCAACGCGTATAGGGTTTGGTCTTGGTGTCTCTGCTCCGGCTTACCTCTGGCCTATGCGTGCGATGGAGACAGCACAGAAAAAGGGGAATGCCGGAAGTCGTTCGTAAGTTGTCGAACCAGCGACTTGAATGTAAAATCACTATAGCTTACCTTAAATCCAGTGTCAAACGTGCTCAGGCTTACAATTCTACCCCTGTTTAACATAGACCTGTTGATACAGACGCAACCGTGGCGCGGCCCTCTCTGTTTGCCTTTTGTCCAGCAGATTGGCACTACGCCGACGTATGTCCGGCGCAGGCCGGCTCGAACCGGATAGCGCCATGACCTCCTTGCTCAAATCGAACAGTCCTTCTCCCGCCGCCAACGCGCCCGCGCACAGCCGGCAGCGCACTCTGTGGCAAGCCGCCGCGGCCTCTGTGCAGCGCAGCGTGAGCACGCTGCTGGGGCTGGCGCAACTGGCGCTCTGGCGGCTACGCTACTACGCCGGGCTGAGTCTGCTGGCGCTGATCGGCGTGGTCTTGGCGGTGGGATTGGTCACCAGCGCGGCCTTTTTCGCCCAAGCCGTCGACCAGGTGATGCTCGACAACGAGTTGGCCGAGTACAGCCGGATCACGCAGCGCCCGCCCTTTGCGGCGCGCGTCTTTACCCCCTCCACTCCCAACGCGCCGCTCACGCTGGAAAGCAGCGAGGCATTGGGCGAGCATGTGGCGGGCATCCTGGCCGACGAAGTCGGGCTGCCGGTGCGCGACCTGATCCTGCTGGCCGACAGCGGCGTGCTGCGCCTGATGCCCCTGCCCGGCGACACACGCTACAGCGGCGGCGTGCTCGAAGACGTGGCGCTCGTCTATATGTCGGGCGTCGAGGCGCAGATCGACATCCCCGAAGGCCGGCCCATGGACGAGACACCGGCTGTAGATCGGCTGCCGGTCTGGCTGCACAGCGACCTGGCGGCGCGGCTCGGTGCGCAGATCGGCGATCGCTACCTGCTGCCCACCTCCGGCGGCGACGGGCAACTGCCCATCGAAGTCGCAGGCTATTGGCTGCCCACCGACCCCAAATCGGCCTACTGGCTCAACGACCCCAACCAGACGATGGTCGAAAAGCTGCTGGTGCGCCGCCCAGACTATCTGGCCTGGGTCGAACCCCGGCTGGAGGTCAAAGTCCGCACGGCCACCTGGCAGGTGATCCTCGACGAAAGCCGCGCCATCCCGGCGCACGCCCGCGACTACAAGACCGGTTTCGAGAGCGCGGCGGCGATCATCCCGCGCTATCTGCCCGACGCCCGGCTGACCGCGCCCACGCTCTCGCTGGAGAAATTCGTCGGCCACCAGACCGCGCTCACCACGCTGCTGCTGGGCTTCAACGTCCCGGCGCTGGGCTTTCTGCTCTATTTTCTGGCCTTGACCTCGGCGGTCATCGCCTACTGGCAGCGCCGCGAGACCTCACTGCTGCGCAGCCGCGGCATCACGCGCGGCAGTATCCTTAACTTTACCCTATTAGAAGCCTGTCTGCTCTTTGTGGTCGGCGTTCCCTTGGGGCTGCTGCTGGGCATTGGGCTGGCGCGCGCCATGGGCTATACCGAAAGCTTTCTGACCTTTGTCACACGCCCGCCGCTGCCGGTCACGCTCAACGGCATCAACCTGCCGCTAACCGTGGGCACGCTGGCCGTCACGCTGATCGCTAAAGCGTGGACGGTGGCGGCCTCGGCGCGCGCCACGGTGGTGACCCAGGCGCGCGAACACGCCCGCCCCACCCAAGGCCCTTTCTGGTATCGCGCCTATCTCGACCTGATCCTCATCATCCCGACCTTCTACGCCTATCAGCAGTTTGTGCGCCGCGGCTGGCTGGGGGCCTTGGTCAAAGACCGGCCCCAAGACCTCTATCAAGACCCGCTGCTGATCCTGGTGCCGGGGCTGTTTATCATCAGCATGGCCTTGATCGCTATGCGCCTCTTTCCGCTGCTCATGCGCCTGCTGGATCTGCTGGCGGCGCACCAGCCCTGGTTTCCCTCCTATCTGGCGCTGCGCCAGTTGGGCCGCCAGAGCCACGCCTATATCAACCCGCTGCTGCTGGTGATCGTCTCGCTGGCGCTGGGCGTCTATACGCTGTCGCTGGCCGCCAGCATGGACCAGTGGCTGGCCGACCGCGTGTCCTATCGCGTCGGCGCAGACCTCAGCCTGCGCCCCTTTTCGGAAAGCGAAGCGCGCGCCGACAACCCAGCCGCCGGTGCGGACTGGATCCCGCCGATCGACGAGTTCAAGCAACTGCCCGGTGTGGCGCACGCGGCGCGCGTGGGCCGCTATGTCAGCGTGATCTACCTGCCCAGCGGCGCAGTGGACGGCAGCTTTATGGCGATCGACCGGATCGATTTCCCGCTTGTCGCCAATTTCCGCAATGACTTTGCACGCGAATCGTTGGGCAGCCTGATGAACCGGCTGGCGCTTGTGCCCGAAGGTATCCTGGTCAGTCAAGAATTCCTGACGCAGAATTCGCTGCGCATCGGCGACCGGCTCGACCTGCTGGTGCTCGTCGATGCGGGGTTGAGCATACGCAGCCAGTTCACCGTAGTCGGCGTGTTCGACTATTTCCCCACTGTCTACCCCCAAGAAGTGACGGTCGTGGGCAACCTGGAATATATCAACGGCTTCTTTGGCGTGACCATGCCGCACCGGCTCTGGTTCCGCACCGCGCCGGGCGCAAGCGCCGCCCAGATCGTCGCGGCCATCCCCAGCACCGGGGTCGACGCCGTCGAGGTGCAGGACACCCAAGCGATCTTGGCCGACGAACAGGCGGTGATGCAGCGCATCGGCGTCTTTGGCACGCTGTCGGTCAGCTTTTTGGCTGCGGCGCTGATGGCGGCGTTGGGGCTGCTCACCTACAGCTATGCCTCTCTGCATGAACGGCTCTTTCAGTTCTCCGTGCTGCGCGCCGTAGGGCTGCACCGCCGTGAGATCGTCAGCCAGGTGGGGCTGGAATATGCCGTCTTGACAGCCTACGGCGCGATCGCGGGGGTGCTCTGCGGCACGCTGGCGGCGCGGCTCTTTGTGCCGCTGTTCCGCATGGCCTCCGGCCCTGAAACACCGCTGCCCCCCCTCATCCCGATCATCGCCCAGAATCAGATCATCCCGCTGGCAGCCGCCTTTGCCGGCGGGATGATCGTCTTGGAAATTTTGATCATCTCGTCGGCTTTCTACCAACGGCTCTTCGAGGCGCTGCGCCTCGGCCATCACGGCTAACCTAAGGCCTCAGCTCCGCCTCCCGCCCGCTTGACAAAAAACCCGCCGCGGCGTATGCTATTGGTGTCATTTTGACGATAAGCAGGCGAGGTGATCCGTGAACCAGTCCGAGCTTTCGCGCCCCCCGCGCCCCTCCTATAGTTATGACTACCCGCGACCCTCGGTGACGGTGGATATCATCCTCTTCACCTTCCATGAGGACCGGCTCAAGGTGCTGTTGATCCGGCGCAGCCACGCCCCCTTTGCCGAACGCTGGGCCTTGCCCGGCGGCTTTGTCAATATCGACGAAGACCTGGAGGAGGCGGCGCGGCGCGAGCTGAACGAAGAGACCAACGTCAGCGATGTCTATCTGGAACAGCTCTACACCTTTGGCGACCCCGACCGCGACCCGCGCGGGCGCGTGATCACCGTCGCCTATTTTGCGCTGTTGAGCAACGACCAGGTCAGCCGGCTCCAGATCCGCGGGGCCTCCGATGTCGGCGAGGCGGCGTGGTGGGATATCTACGCCCTGCCCGAACTGGCCTTTGACCATGCGCGCATCTTGCACTATGCCGTGCAGCGGCTGCGCTGGAAACTGGAGTGGACGGCGCTGGGCTTCTTGCTGCTGCCCGCCGAATTTACCCTGTCGGAACTACAGCGCGTCTATGAGACGGTGCTGCATGAGCCGCTCGACAAGCGCAACTTCCGGCGCAAGATGCTCGCCGCCGATGTGCTGGAAGAGACGGGCAACCTGCGTGAAGGCGACCACCGGCCCGCCAAGCTCTATCGCTTTACCGCCAAGGCGATTGAGCTAGAGCAAGCGCGGCGGCGCTTCCCCTAAACTACACCCCTATCCGGCCGTCAAACCTCCCCCGGCACGCCCTCCGCAACTCCCATTGCAGCCCTACGCCGCGCCGATCCACCATATCGGAAACTAAATATTCTCGTCAACGTATTATGGAACAATGAATTGTCACCATTCGTTGATGCGCGCTGCGCTGCGCGTCAACTAAAGCGAAAGGAGTGACTGTTTGACCCATACGCAACCCCACGCGCCCATGCCGCAGCCCGAGCAGACTGCCGAGCAGCCCACCGAACAGGCCGTACCCAAGCGCCCCGCCCACTATCCCGAAACCATCTTTGGGCTGCATGAACGCGGCGGCGAACAGTTGATGCTCGATGCAGGCAAACGCGGCTGGGTGCTGGAACTGGCCGCCATCGGACTGGACGGCAACAGCACCCCCGCCGATTTCAGCGGGCCGGCCGCAGCCGGGCTGGGCGTCATGGTGCGCATCAACCACGGCTACGGCAGCACCGGCACGCTGCCCACCCCCGACCGCTACGGCGACTTTGCCGCCGCCTGCGCGCGCTATGTCCAGCGGTCACGCGGCTGCCACATCTGGATCATCGGCAACGAACCCAACCACGAAGACGAGCGCCCCAACGGGCAGCGCATCCTGCCGCATGAGTATGCGCGCGCCTACAGCCTCTGCCGCGCCGCCATCCGCGGCGTGCGCGGGCATGAGCAGGATCAGGTGCTGGTGGCCGGGCCTGGCCCCTGGAACGCCACGACCACCTACCCCGGCAACGAGAAGGGCGATTGGGTGCGCTACTTTGTGCATGTGCTGACCGCGCTGCCCGACGACGGCTGCGACGGCTTCTCGCTGCACACCTATACCCACGCCCTGGACCCGCGCCAGATCACGGGCGACTTCTTTCATACCGCACCCGGCTATCGCCATCTGCGCAACGAGTTCCGCACCTACCGCGACTTTATGAATGTGATCCCCGACCGCTTCCGCCATCTACCTGTCTTTATCACCGAGACCGACCCCACCACGCGCGGCCAGGGCTGGAATCCAGGGCGCAATGTCGGCTGGGTACAGGCGGCCTATCGCGAGATCGCCAACTGGAACCGCGACCCCGCCCACCAGCCGATCTTGGCGCTGGTCCTCTATCGCTGGCCGCAAGTGTCCGACCAACCCGAATGGTCGATCTCCAACCGGCCTGGGATCATCGAAGATTTTCGCCAGGCGCTGCGCGCCGAAAAGGCGACAGACTTCCTCCTGCGTATGCCGGTCAAACGCGAGCCGCCGGTCGTCCTCAAACCGGGCAAGCTGCTGCCCGTCAACCAGCGCTGGCGCGGGCTGGTCACCGCGCCCTTGGGGCTGAACCAGCGCAGCGGGCCGACTACGCAGCACGCGGTCTTGCAGGTGCTGCCATACGAGACCGCGGTGCTGGTCTTGGCCGAACTGGATGAATGGCTCTATGTCGAGGCGCTGGGCCGCGTGGGCTATGTACATGGCAGCTATGTGCTGCGCCAGCGGGCCGGCTCTTCGCCGGCACAGCCGCGCCCCTATCTGCGCGAGCGCGCCGACCTGCACAAAGCGCCGCTGGCCCCTTCCGCCCAGCAGCAGATCCAGGTGGCCGAGACTGCCCCTTGGATCGAGCAGGCCATCGCCGCCACCTGGAATCAGTTTGGCGCGCTGGCGCTGCTTTTGGCGAAGACGCTCAAGCTGGAACCGGCGATAGCGATGGGCGTGCTGGCGATTGAGTCAGGCGGGCAGGCTTTTGCGCCGGACGGGCGCATGCTGCTGCGCTTTGAAAACCACATCTTTTTTGAGGAATGGGGCAAACAAGACCCAGAACGTTTCGCCCAGCATTTCCGCTTTGAGGCGGCGCACCCGTGGCGCGGCCACCAGTGGCGGCCCGACCCCAACGGCGCGTGGCGCGATTTCCACGGCGACCAGAACGCCGAGTGGGAGGTCTTTGAATTTGCGCGCACGCAGATCAACGCACCGGCGGCGCTGCGCTCGATCAGCATGGGCGCGCCGCAGATCATGGGCTTTAACCACGACCGCATCGGCTTTGCCAGCGCCGAGGCGATGTTCGACGCCTTCTCCACCTCGGCCCACGCCCAGGTGATCGGCTTCTTTGATTTTGTCAACACCGAACCGGCCCGGCTCGACGCGCTGCGCCAGGCGGACTACCTGGCCTTTGCCACCGCCTACAACGGCGAAGGGCAGGCCGCGCTCTACGCCGTGCTGATTCAAGACGCGGCGCAGGTCTTTACACGGTTGCGCTCCGCGGCCGCCGCCCCGGCCCCTACATCGCCTACCGAGCCGGACGGCGCATCGCAACTGCCCGCGCCCCCACCGCCCACCGGCACAGACCCGGCGACTCAGGCCGACGCAGAGATCTACGCCGCCTGGCGCACCCATGTGCTGGAAGGCTTTGCGCACAACCGCGAGATGTTCGACCGGCTGCTCGAAGCCTTTATGGGGCCGTATCAGACTACGGTGTGGATGTACCGCATTCTCTTTGGCGTGGGTCTGGGCGCTTTTGTGGTCGCCGCGGTTGCCGGTATCTGGACCGGCGAAGCGCGCATGAGCGCGATCTTTGGCGGGCTGGGGGTGGCGGCCTTTGTCTCCTACTTCCTGGGCCACCCGCTGGCCGCGCTGGAGGAGAATCTCAACTTTATCACCTGGCTGGGCGTGATCTACAACAGCTATTGGACGCGGCTGGTCTACGCCATGGACCAGGAGACGATCCAGCAAGACCTCGACGCCATGACCGAGGACTTTGTCCAGCAGGTCGAGCGGCTGGTCGACAAACACGCCCAAACGCGCCAGAACCGGCCCGGTCTGCGCTGACACGGGCTATCGTCTGAGTCCCAACGGGCCGGCGCGGACAATGCGCCGGCCTTTTTTCAGCGCAAATCCTTCCAGGGAACCTGGTCGGCCACCTCCACCAGGTCATAGCCGGTCTCGCCCACGCATGGCCCCAGCGTTACCAACAGCTTGGCCGTGCCGCGGCCCACGTTGAACGAGGCATGCACCAGGCCCGCCGGGATAAAGACCGCCTCGCCCGGCCCTAACTGTTTCTTCTCCTGCTCCAGCCACTGCTCAATCGTGCCCTCCACCACATAGATCACCTCTTCCTGCTCCGGGTGCTTGTGGAAGGCGTGGCCGCTGCCCGGCGTGAGCGTGACCTCCATGACGGTGAGATGGCGCGCCCCGGTGGTGGGCGGCCGGCTGATCCAGCCCATCGACCCCCAATCCAAATCAGTGCGTGTGCGCGTGGCAAGGGTGGCAAAGACGCCTGGCATGGTCTACTCTCCTTAGGCGCGCGCCCGCTGCGGCGCGCGGCTGCGTTGTTTGGGTAACTTGGCCGGACGAGATGCGGCGGACAGGCTGCGCAGATAGCCGAGCAATAAACTGGGCCGGTTAGTGCTGATGCCGTCGACCCCCAGCGCGATCATCGCCTGCTGCTCGGCCAGGGTGTCCGGGTTCCAGGCGCGCACCTGCAGCCCGGCGTCGTGCGCCTGCGCCAAGATGCGATAACAGAGATTGGTGTAGCGGACGCCGATCGCCTCGACGCCCAACGCGCCGGCGCGCGCGATCTCAAACTCAGAGGCGTTGGGCAGGATCGCGCCGATGCGGTAGCGATCGCCCCATTGACGCACCGCAGCCAACCTATCGAGGTTGAACGAGGTAAAGATCACCTGCTCCGCCATGCCGTGGGCGTTGACCGCGGCCACAGCGGCCTCCTCAACGCCGCTGCCTTTGAGTTCACACAGCAGCGGCACGCGCCCGGCCACCAGCGCCAGCACTTCGTCAAAGGTGGGCACTGTCTCGCCCTCCCCCGCGTCCAGGCTGCGGATACGATCCAGGCCCAGGGCGCTGATCGCGCCTTGGCCGTTGGTCGTGCGGTCGACCGTAGCGTCGTGCATCACAACCAGATGGCCGTCGCGCGTCAGGTGGACATCGCACTCCACATAGTCCACGCCCAGGTCAAGCGCATAGCGAAAGCCTTTGAGCGTGTTTTCGGGCTGTTCACCCGCCGCGCCGCGATGGCCGACGACATAGACCATGTTTACTCTCCTCGCTTATGCTCCTGTCAGATAGGGTTGGATGAGAACTTGCTCACGGCCCAGCCCCGCCCACTCGTCGGCGCTTGGCCCATCGTAGATCAACGTGTAGGGGCCGGCGAAACCTGCGGCGCGGGTCAGGTCAAGACAGCGGATGTAGTCGGCCTTGTCAAGCGTGCCGTCGGCGGCAAAGTGGCATTTGGCATGGCACGATTCGGCATGGGGCAGGATGGCGGCCAACTGATCGTATTTGTCCGGCCCCGACCAATTGCCAAAATCGACGCACAGCCCCAACTGCCCCTCCAGCGCATCCAACACCTGGTTGACCTCGGCGGCGCTCTGCATCAGGCTGTGCCAGTTCTCGGTCATCAGCCGCAGCCCGTGGTCAGATGCGGCCTCGGCCAGCCGCCGCAGCGCAGCGACCGACTGCGCCAGCGTTGCGGGCGACGGCGCAGACTTGCCCGCACTGACGCGCATTCGCGCCGCGCCCAGCCGCTGCGCCACGGGCAGCCAGCCCGCGATCCACGCCTCATCGCGCGCCGCATGGATCGAGTCGGTGATGTCGCCGCCGTCGACCAGCAGCGACCACAGTTCGACCCCCGCACCCGCCATGGCCTGACGCAGTTCGTCCAGATAGCCGGGGTCCCGGTTGGGCAGATGAAAATGGCAGATCTCCAGCGTGTGGATGCCGGCGTCTGCCAGCCGTGCAGGCAGTTCCGGCAAGGGCAGACCCTGGGTCACAGCCGCCGGCGCGGGCCGGTCGGGGCCATAGGCAGGCAGGCGGCCAAGCGTGCGGTGCAGGCTCCACGTCGAAACGGATACTCGGCGGGATGATGTCGGCATGGCGGGTTCCTTGTCGGGGTGCGCTTGGCCTGAACCGTGCTAGGCTGTGGCGACGCGCAGGGTATGGCGCATCTGAAACCAGGCCCACACTGATGTGACGACCAGGCCCAGCGTGCCGGAGATCAGGAAAAGCTGCTGAATGCCAAACTGCAACTGATCGAGGGCCAGCCCGGCCCAGAGTGTGCCGATCGACTGAACCAACGTCAAGAGTGCAAACTCAAAGGCAAAGACGCGGCCGCGGAAGCTGTCGGCCACAATGCGCTGCATGAGCGCGCTGGAAAAAACCCACAACGACCCGCTCCCCAAGGAGCGCAGCAGCGTAGCGACGATCACCCAGGCCAGCGAGGGCGCGGCTCCCAGCCCCAAGACGCCCAGACTGAGCAGCAAAAACCCAAACCCGATCCCCCACAGCAGGCCGTTGCGCGTATCGCCGACCCAGCGGCGCAAAAACAGCAGGCCAAGCCCGGTGCCCACCCCCACTGTAGCGTAGATGATGCCCAAGGTCAATGTGCCGTCGCCGCGCAAGGGGAAGAGGTGTTCGGCCATGGGGATCTCGAGCACGTTGACGACCCCGTAGATCAGCGCGCCGCCCGCCTTGACCAGGCTCAGGCCCAGGATAAAGGGCCGCCCGCGCAGATAGCCCAGGCCGTCGACAAACTGGAACAGCCCGGCGCGCGCTTCACCCACCGGCTCGGCGCGCGGCACATAGCCGATGCGCAGCACAAACCAGGCCGACACCAAAAAGGTGAGCGCATCCAGGATAAAGGCCGTGGTCACGCCAAAAGCCGCCGCAGCCACCCCGCCGATCAACGCGCCGACGGCCATCATGGTGCTCCAGGTGAAACCGTCGAGCGCGTTGGCGGCCACCAGGTCGGCGGGAGGCACGATGTTCGAGAGCAACGCTGAATGGGCCGGGGTATAGAGCGAACTGAGGACAAACTGCACCACGGTCAGCACATAGAGCAGCCAGATATCCTCCGGCCGGCGCACCAGCAGAAAACACAACACCGTGATGGCGCGCAGCACGTCGGTCAGCACCATGATCAGGCGGCGTTCATAGCGATCCGCCAGCACCCCGGCAAAGGGACTCATCAGAAAGACCGGCAGAAAACGCGCCAGAAAGAGATAGCTCACCGCCGTGCCCGCGCCCGTCAACGAGGTGATCAGCGCGGCGGAGGCGAGCAGGTTAAACCAGTCGCCCAGATTGCTGACGACCCGCGCCAGCCACAGATTGCGATAGGCAGGGTTGCGGCGCAGGAGCGCGCTGTACTCGTTCATGACAGACCCGGTCATAAAACTAGCGCCCGCACGGCCGCCTACTCCTCGACGAGGAGGCACGGCGCACGGGCGTGGAGGATGATAGCAGTGCAGTTAGCACAATCCAAATATACGGTTTGGATGCGGTTTAGCCAGGCGCAACGCCGCCCACACTCTGGACAGCCTGCGCGCCGCGGCGCATCCGCCGCAAAACGGCAAGCCCACGCGGCATGGTCTCGGTGTAGAGCCGGTAAAGCTGCGGCCAGACCGGATAGTCCCACGCGCCGATATGGCGGCGGAATTCGGCGCCGAAGCCCTGTTTGAACTGCCAAACCCCTTGCATGCCGTCGCCGAGGTCATCCAGGTCGGTGGGCGCGCCCCACCAGTCATAGCGCGTACAGCCGTGCGCCCTGGCCCAGCGCATCGCCTCCCACTGCAGCAAATAGTTAGGCATGTCGCGGCGGCGGCGCTCGCTGCTGGCCCCATAGAAATACCAGGCCGTATCGCCATAGCGCAGCAGGAAAAGCCCGGCCACCGGGCGATCCTCGTCGGGGTGTTCGGCCAGGAGCAGCGCACCCCCCGCCGGGTTTTCGGGCAGCGCCGCGGCGCGCAAAAAGGTGATCCAGGTGGTCCAGTAATAGGCATAGGGGCGGGTCAAAAAGCCATCGCGCGCTCCGGTCTCGGCATAGAGGTCATAGAAGGCGCGCAGATCCGGCTCGCTGCCGTGCCGCACGGCGATGCCGCGGCGTTCGGCCAAGCGGATATTATAGCGCCACTTGCTTTTCATCTGCTCCAGCAGCGCGTCCTCGCCCAATGTCAGATCGCTCCAGGCCGTGTTTTTGAACTGGACTTGATCGGCGCTGAAGCGCCAGCCGCGGCGCTTGAGCAGGTTACGCAGGCGAATCCCCCCGTCGGCATACTCCTCGACATCGGGGTCGATCTTGACAAACAGACAGCCGGTACGCCGCGCCTGCGCTTCGATCTGCGCCAGCACCTGCTCGGCCAATTTGACATCGCTCCAGTCCAGGGTCGGCCCTTTGGGGATATAGCCCACAGCCGGCGGCAGCCCGTCTGCCGGCCGCCGCGTAAGCAGTTGGGCTGCGGCTACGGGCGCGCCCGCAGGATCATACCAGGCCCAGCGCGCGGCCTGCCAGCCGGTCTGCGCCTTGACGCTGCCCCATTCCCAGCTTTGCAGCACATGCGCGCCGCCCAGATCGGCCAGGGTCGCCCGCCACTCGGCAGGGTAGACCACCTCGCGCTGCGCCGGCGCAGCGTCGGCATCGCGGCGGGCGTATAGACGTCCCAGGGCGGCGCGGCCCAGCCGCTGCGCGTCCATGCCGAAATAGAAAAGCCGCGCGCCCACGGGCCGGATCGCCTTGTCCCATGTACCCACATGGCGCACGACCTCGCCGCCAAAGCCCTGCTTAAAGCGATAGACGCCCCACAGGTCATGGCTGGGCAGCAGTTCCAAGTCAACCGGGATCGAATCCACCGGCACGCCGCACCCCTCGCCGCCGGCAATTCCCAGCGCGATCTGCCCGATCTCGTCGGGGATGCCCCAGAAGTCATAGCGGCGTGCGCCGTGCGCCCTGGCCCAGCGCATCCCTGCCCACTGCAGGGCATGGTTGGGCATGCGGTTGCGCTCACGGCTGCTGCTCGCCCCCCACAGATACCAGGCCGTGGGGCCGCAGGCCGCCACGACAATCGCGGCCAGTGGCTGCCCCTCGAACTCAGCCAGCAAAAAAGTTCCCCACTTGGGGCAGAGCAGGTCATAGGCCGCGGCGTAATAGTCCGCGCTGTGCAGGGCAAAGCCGTCGCGGTCGCCCGTCTCGTCCATCAACTGCGTAAAGATCGGCAGTTCATGGCGCGCCAGCGGGCGCACGGTGACGCCCTTGCGTTCGGCCAGCCGCACGTTATAGCGCCATTTGCTTTTCATGCGCTGCAAGACCGCGTCCTCGCTGCCCTCCAGCGAGAGCACCACCGTGCTGGGCGGCTGGACGGTCTGGGCGCTGGGTCGGTAGCCGTGATCCCAGAGCAGGACGCGGTGGTCGGGGCTGTCGGCCAGTTCCGGCTCCAGACGCAGCAGCGCCGCGCCTGCCCGGTGCGCCTCTTGCTCCAGCGCGGCCAGGGCGCGCGCCGTCAGGGCAGCGTCGTCCCAGTCCACCACCGGGCCGCGCGGCACATAGGCGACGCTCAACCCCACGGCGCGGCGCAGCAGCAGCGAGGCCCCCGCCTGGATCGTGTCGCCCTGGCGCACCAGCGCAAGACGGCGCTCCCAGCCGAAGCGCGCTTTGAGCGCGGCCCAGGCGCTGGTCTGCAAAAGCTGCGCCTGGGAATGGCTTTTGACAAACGCATCCCAGGCGGCATCCAGGGCATTCCCATCCCTCGCTGTATCAACCAGGAGGGCGGGAGATTGAAGTGGGTCAGGCATGGCTGGTATCATACCATCAGCCCCTATGCGCTCTCTAATCCACCGGCGGCGCGCGGGCAAAAGATCGCGCCCGACTTGCGCCCCTGCGCTCGCGCTTTCCAACGAGAAGGATTCGCTATGTCCGTACCGCCGCCCATGCCGCAGCCTGTGCCGCCGACGATGCCCTCATCGCCGCAAGTCATCGTCGAAGCCGTGCCCAATTTCTCCGAAGGGCGGCGGGTGGAGGTCGTGGATGCCATCGCCGACGCCATCCAAGCGCCGGGAGTGCATTTGCTCGACCGCAGCAGCGACTGGGATCACAACCGCTCGGTGTTGACCGTCGCCGGCGCGCCGGAGGCGGTGATGGAGGGGTTATTTCGCGCCGTGCGCGCGGCGGCGCTGCTCATCAACCTGTTTGAGCATCGCGGCGCGCACCCGCGCCTGGGCGCAGCAGATGTGGTGCCGCTGGCGCCGATCCAGGGGATCACGCTGGCGGAGTGCGCCGCGCTGGCAACGGCCTTGGGGCGGCGCATCGGCGAGGAGTTGGGGCTGCCGGTCTATCTATATGAAGCCGCGGCCACGCGGCCCGAACGGCGCAACCTGACCGATGTGCGACGCGGGGAGTTTGAGCGGCTGGTACAGGAGATCCATTTGCCCGGCCGCGCGCCCGACTTTGGCCCGGCGCAGGTCGGCCCCGCGGGCGCGGTGGTCGTGGGCGCGCGGCCGTTTCTGATCGCCTACAATATCTATTTGCGGACGACCGATGTCGGGATCGCCAAGGCCATCGCCAAGGCGATCCGCGAGAGCAGCGGCGGGCTGCCCGCGGTCAAGGCCATCGGGCTGCTCGTCAACGGGCGGGCGCAGGTCAGCATCAACCTAGTCGACTTTACACGCACGCCGCTGCATGTGGTGATGGACGCAGTGACAGAATTGGCGGCGCAGGCCGGGACCGCAGTCGAACGCAGCGAACTGATCGGGCTGATTCCCCAGGATGCTATGCTCCAGGCCGCGGCCCACTACCTTAAACTGCCCGGTTTTAACCGGCTGCGCGTGGTGGAGAATGCTGTTCAGGCGGCCGGTTCAGAGTGAGTTTTCTGGTGATCGAGAAATTGCTGAATTGCCTCGTTGACCTGCTCCGGAGCTTCCATGTTTGCCATGTGTCCCACACCGGACACCACGGCGCCGGCAGCATGGGGAACTTGTCGCCAAATCCGCGCCGTAATCTCCAGAAAGTCAGACGTGTCCTCCCCTCCAACTAGCGCCAGCACAGGGGCCTGAATCTCGTGCAGGCGTTGGGCCGCGGGGGGATCCGGGCTGCGTTCAGGGTTGGCGTTGACAAAGTGCCAGCCTGGGTAGTCGTCGATGATGCGCGCCAACCGTGCCGCGACCTCCGGCTTGCGCCGCGCAGGGACAAACAAACGATGATCAAACCAGGCTTCTTTGGCTGCGGGGATGCCCCCGGCGCGCGCACGCTGCCAGATCAACTCCTCGCGCTCGGCGCTCTCCGGTGACCAGGGGAAGCCGCCCAGCACTGTGTCGATCAAGACTAACGCCTGGATACGCTGCGGGTGCATAAGCGCAAAATCGAGGGCAATCGCGCCGCCCATCGAAAGGCCGACCAAGGCAGCTTGTTTGACATCCAGCCGGCCCAACAGTGCGCTCAGGTCGTCGACATGCGAATAGGCTTCCCCTGTGGGCAAGGACGACCGGCCGAAGCCGCGCAGATCATAACGAATGGTCTGGCTCCTGGTTTGCGCTGCTCCACGCGCCCGGACCCCAGCGCTAAAGCCGCCGGGCTAAAAAGCAGCGCCCCCTACAAGGGGGCTGAACAAGCCGTACGGACACGATAGTTCGTGTCCGTACATATCGTGTCCGTACGGGCCGGCTGTCTAGCAGATTCTCTAAAGACGCACTTGCGATTGGACGCAGGCCGATCTATTCGTACTTACAGTCAACCTGGCGCTTCCTCCCTGCCGACTCCAGCACGGCGTCACAGACGGCGGCGGCGCGATAGCCGTCCTCGAAGTCCGCGCCGATGGGCGACACCGGCTTGTCGTTGACAATGCAGTCGAGCAGGTGGGTGATCTCATGCACAAAGGTGTGTTCCCAGCCGATCATATGGCCCTGCGGCCACCAGTTCTCCCACCAGGGATGATACGGCTCGGAGACCAGCACGTTATGAAAACCGCGCGTCTCCTTGGGTTCGTCGTCGATCCAGAAGACCTCCAGTTCGTTGATCCGCTCCAGGTTAAAGCGGATCGTGGCCTTCTCGGCGTTGAGTTCGAGCACCTGGCCGTTCTTGCGCCCGGCGGCAAAGCGGCTGGCCTCCAGCGTGCCCAGCGCGCCGTTGTCGAACTCCACCACGGCGGCAAAGGCATCGTCGACGTCCACCTTGCCCATGCCGCTGCCGTCCAGCTTGGGCCGTTCGGGGATAAAGGTCTTGGTCATGGCGCTGACGCTGCTGATCTCACCGACCAGATAGCGCGCCAGGTCGATGATATGCGCGCCCAGGTCGCCCAGCGCGCCGCTGCCCGCCGCCGATTTCTGCAAGCGCCAGATCAACGGCGTGTTGTAATGCGGCATGATCCACTCTTGCAGATAGACGGCGCGGAAGTGATAGATCTGCCCCAGCGTGCCGCTCTCCACCAGTTTGCGGATCTGACGGATGGCGGGCACAAAACGATAGTTGAAGGCCACCATGTTCTTGACGCCGGTCTTCATCACGGCGTCGCGCATCCGCTTGGACTCTTCGGCGGTGCGGCCCAGCGGCTTTTCACACAGCACATGCTTGCCCGCCTGCGCCGCGGCGATCGACGGCTCGGCGTGGGCGTCGTTTGGCCCGCCGTTGTCAAAGAGCTGGATCTCTTCATCCTCCAGCATCTTGCGCCAGTCGGTGTAATAGCGTTCATAGCCATAGCGCCGCGCCGCTTCGCGCACGGCTTCTTCGTTGCGCCCGGCGATGGCAACCATGCGCGGGATAGCGGGCGGCGGGTACATCATGTAGGGGATCGTGCGGAAGGCGTTGCTGTGGGCCTTGCCCATGAACGCATAGCCCAACATGCCGACGCCGACTTCCGGGGCTTCCCCCGCGGAACGGGCGTCGGCCATGGAGGTAAATCCTGACCCTTCACTCATCGCTATGCTCCTTTGGGTTTAGTTCTGGGCAAAGGCGGCGTCAAAGGCCACCGACGACGGCGCAAAGTCGGCCTTGCGCACGACTTCCAAGGCCTCGGGCGCACCGAACTCGCGATCCATGCCGCTGTCTTCCCATTCAATGGAGAGCGGTCCCTGATAGCCGATGCGGTTGAGCGCCCGCACGATTGGATCCAGACGCACATCGCCATGGCCCGGCGAGACAAAATCCCAGCCGCGGCGATAGTCGCCAAAGTCCAGATGCGATGACAGGATGCTGTTGCGGCCCGTCAACTGGACGCGCGAATCCTTGATATGCACATGGAAGATACGGTCGGCGAAGGCCATGATAAACTCCACCGGGTCCACAAACTGGTGGATCAGGTGGCTGGGGTCAAAGTTGGAGCCAAAGGCCGGGTGGCCGTTGACCGCCTGGATGGCGCGCTCAAAGGTGATGATGTCGTAGGCGATCTCGGTGGGGTGAACTTCCAGCCCAAACTTGACGCCCTGCTCCTGGCAGACATCCAGGATGGGGATCCAGCGGTCGGCGAAGTCCTTGTAACCGACCTCGATGTCGGCCTGGCTGGTGGGCGGGAAGAAATAGAGCTTGGCCCACACGCTGGAGCCGGTAAAGCCGTTGACGCGATCCACGCCGAGAAGCTTGGCGGCGCGCGCCGTGTTCTTCATCTCCTCGGCGGCGCGCCGGCGCACGCCTTCGGGGTCGCCGTCGCCCCACAGCCGATCGGGCAGGATCGACTTGTGGCGGTTGTCGATCGGGTCACAGACGCACTGCCCGACCAAGTGGTTGCTGATGGCCCAGCACCGGAGGTTGTACTTCTCCAGCAGATCGCGCCTTTGGCGCACATAGCCGTCGTTTTCCAGCGCCTTATCGACCTCAAAATGGTCGCCCCAGCACGCCAGTTCCAGCCCATCAAAGCCCCACGCGCTGGCCTTCTGCGCCAGCGTCTCCAAGGGCAGATCCGCCCACTGGCCGGTAAACAAGGTTACGGGTCTTGGCATGATGCAACTCCTCTTATCTGGTCTGGTTATATTCTGCGAAGGCTGTCATTCCTCGATCGGGTACCCTTTGGGCGCGGAATGACAGAATGGCAGGATGCTGATGCTCCGTCTAGGCCGAACTTTTGACGACCTGGCCGGTTTCAAACGACTTGATCACGTCAAAGACAATTGCCAGCGATTTCAAATTATCCTGGCAGGTGGTGACTGGAGGTTTACCCTCCACCACCGCCTCATAGAATTCCTGGAGCAAATAGGGCTGGCCCAAGCGCACGGGCTGCACCGGCTCGACCAAGACTTCCTCCTGGCCGGGCATCTGCGTGTACACTTGGTCGTCGTCGCGCATGGCCACAGTGCCGTTGGCGCATTCAATGCGCCATTCGCCGTTCCAGCTCATCTCACGGCCCTGCGAACACCACGAGGCGGCGTAGCTGACAAATTGGCCGCCGGCAAACTCCAGCGTCAACGAGGCTGAGGCGTCGCCCTTATACCAACTCCACGGCGGGTTCCAACTACGTCCAAAGACGTTGACCGGGTCACTCTCTAGCAAAAAGCGCATCAGGTCAAAATGGTGGATCGACATGTCGATGATCAGCGGATAGGCCATCTCGTCGCGAAAGCCGCCGAAGTGCGGCCCGCGGAAAAATTCCACGGCGACTGAGCCGATCGCGCCCATCTGCGGCAGCGACAGGGCATGTTTCAGCGTCTGCGGGCCGACCATATAGCGCCGGTTCTGGCCCACCATATGCAGCAGCCCGGTGGCGTTGGCCTTTTCGACAATCGCCAGCGCCGCATCAAAGCTGTCGGCCAGCGGCTTTTCCGAAAGCACAGGCAGCCCTGCGTCCAGCGCCGTGATCGAGACATCCTTGTGAAACTGCGGCGGCGTCACGTTGATCACGGCGTCGGCCTGCACTGCGGCCAGGGCATCGGTCAGCGACTTAAAAATCTTGCTGCCGTCCAGCCCATAGCGCGCCACTTGTTCGGCGGCGACGGCATCGCTGATCTCGACGAAGCCGGCATACTCGACGTTGGGCGAATCAAGTACAGCGCGCAGCCAAGCGTTACCCATGCCGCCAATGCCGACCTGGATGACTTTCATCTACGCGACCACCCTTTCTATCTTGGGCGGGACTCCGCAAGGGAGGTTGGAGGTTGATTGAGGTGTTGGGCCAAGCAGCTTCGATTATACAACACGCTCCCCGGCCTGCCAACCGCAACGCTCAGGGGGTCAGGCGCAGGCGGCGCGCCTGGTCGGCCAGATAGCCGCCCACCATCCAAAGAATACCGCGCAGCCGGAAGTTGACCAGATGCCGCCGCCAAAACAGCTCTCGCTTGTCGCACACGGTGGAAACGCTAAAGGCGTCGATCTCCCCTTGCAGCGCGGCCGTCGCCGCCGGGTCGGGCGCATCCCCCTGCTCCAGCCAGTCTAGCTCCTGTTTGAGCGCCCGGCTCTGGCGGATGCGCTCGGCGACGGCCCGTCCCTGCGCCGCGTCGATGCGCCCATAGCGCATCTTGAGCGCGTTCAGCGCCTCACCCGCGTCATAGGTCGCGGCCACGATCTCCTCGCGATCCATCCAGACTGTCTCATAGCTCAGGATCTGTTTCCACGAAGGCTGCACCAACAACCGTCGATGCTCCTCCAGCGTGCGCGCAAACTGCCGATAGCCATAGCGCTCCGGCTCCTCAAAGCCGCGGCTGCCGGGGTCAAGAAACGGCCCCATGGGCGAGATAAAGCAGGAAAGACGCTTGTCCGACATCTGGAAGAGATGCTCGCAGTAGCGCACCGTCTCCATCACCGACTCGCGCGTCTGGCCCGACAGCCCGATCATAAAAAAGACGTCGATACGATGACAGCGCAGCGCCAGCGCCGCTTGGATCACCCGCTCCATCTCGGCGTTGGCGTCGTCGACCGCCTCATTTTGAATGCGGCGCAGCGCCGGGTCGTGGCTCTCCGGAGAAAGCTCCAGGCTCCAGTTCTGCACCGCGGCGTCGATGGCACGCAGATAGTCCAGCGGCGGCATCTCAAACAGTTCAAAGACAATCTGATTTTTGATCTTGGCCTGGCGCAGCAAGCGCAGGACTTCATAGGCATGGGCGTCGCCCGCCTGGCGCAGGTCGCCCACCAGGAAGATCGGCCCGCGCGAAAAGCGGCTGATATCGCGCATGTTCTTGACCAGGTTAGCCGAGCTGCGAAAGGCCGGCTGCGTGCGCGTGCCCAAAAGGGCGCAGGCGCTGTGCGAACTGCCGCAGGTGATGCAGCCGTGCGCGCAGCCCTTGACCGTAAAGACCGCCGTGATCGGGTTCTGCCACCAGCCGTTAAAGGGCAGCACGCCTTCCAGGTCGCGATAGCGCAGCACCATCTGGCCGATGCGGTCGGGACGCAGGTCGACATAGTCCATGGTGTCGGGCCGGAAGCTATGCGGGTTGACGCGCACCTGACCGCCGCTCTTCCAGGTCAGGTTGGGAACCTGGTCGAGCGGCCGCCCGGTTGCCGGCGCGGTCAGCAGGTCATAGAGCGGCGGCTCAACGGCGTCGCCGCGCAGGACATAGTCCACTTGGGGATAGTCGATCAGCTCGCGGTGGAAATAGGTGGCCGACAGCCCGCCAAAGATAATCGGCGTCTGCGGGTGGATCGCCTTGATCATCTTGGCGACCTCCAGCGCGCCGTGGGCGTGGGGCAGCCAATGCAGGTCGATGCCAAAGGCTTTGGGGCGGAGCTTCGCCAGAAAGGCCGGCACGTCAAACCGCCGGTCGTTCATCATCTTCAGCGCCAGGTTGACGATCCGCACCTCCAGCCCGCGTTCCTCCAGATAGCTGGCCATGGTGAGAAAGCCCAGCGGGTACATCTCGAAGACGGGCGACGAGGGGATCAGATCGCTGATCGGCCCATACATGATCGCCCGCTCGCGAAAGTCATAGACGCTCGGCGCATGGATCAGCGCCAGATCAATTTGTGACACATCAGCCTCCTCGCCGATGTGTATTGTATCCCGGCTCAGGTGTCACAGCGATCCGGCTGGGTTGGCGGCAGATGCGGCCCTCGCATCGGCGGTTTTCCAACCGTCGATATGTGAGGACGGAAGGGCGTATGCGGCTAACCCAGCAAAGCCGATCTAACGGTTGCGCCCGTGGCACTGTTTGAACTTGCGCCCGCTACCGCAGGGACAGGGGTCGTTGCGCTGCGCCGTGGCAAAGCGGCGCTGCCGCGCGCTCTCCTCTTCGGCCAAGAGGCGCATGACATTGGCGGGCGGGCGGCGCGCCGCCAACTCCGCCGCCATGATCTTCATAGGCCGGTCGATGTGCGTGAAGAAACGCTTGAAGCCGTCACAGAGATAGTTCAACCCCGGTTCGCCGTCGGGCGTGGTCAGGATGCGGTCCTTGGGACAGCCGCCGTTGCAGATAAAACGCACCTCGCACTCGCGGCAATAGCGCGGCAGGCTGTCGCGTTTATGCAGCCCAAACTGGCGCTGGCGTTCGGACCCTACCATCTCCAGCAGCGGGATCTCCTGGATGTTGCCCAGCCGGTAGGCCGGCTCGACAAAATGGTCGCAGGCGTAGAGGTCGCCGTTGTGCTCCATCGCCAGCGCGTCGCCACAGGTCTCCTGAAAGATGCACAGCCCCGGCGGCAGCCCCGACCAGGCTGCCAGCGCCACGTCGAAGATCTGCACAAAGATGCGCCCCACATCGCGGCGCACCCATTCGTCAAAGATGGCGCAGAGAAATTCGCCGTACTGCGCGCCGGTCAGCGACCGGTCGGTGACGTCGTCGCCCTCTTGAAAGCCGGTCTCGTTGGCGCGCTCGACGATCGGGATAAACTGCATAAAGCGCGTGCCCGCCTCGTCGCGCAGAAAACGATAGACCTCCAGCCCATGCTCGACGTTGCCGGCGTGGACGGTGGTCAGGATGTTGAACTCGACGCGGTGTTTTTTGAGCAGTTCCAGCCCCGCCATCACACGGCCAAAGGTCGGTTTGCCGCCCTTGTCGACGCGGTAGCGGTCGTGCAATGGCTGCGGCCCGTCGATGCTGATGCCGATCAAAAAGTCATGGGCGCGAAAGAAGCGGCACCAGCCGTCGTCAAGCAGCGTGCCGTTGGTCTGAAAGGCGTTGTGGATCTGCATCCCCGGTTTGCGATAACGCTGCTGCAACTCCACGGCGCGCTTAAAGAAGTCCAGCCCCATCAGCGTCGGCTCACCCCCCTGCCAGGCAAAGGTGACTTCGGGGACGGCCTGCGCCTCGATGTATTGGCGCGTGTACTCTTCCAGCAGGTCGTCGCTCATGCGGAAGCGGCTGCCGGGGTAGAGCGTCTCCTTGGAAAGAAAATAACAGTAGGTGCAGTCCAGGTTGCAGATCGCGCCGCGCGGCTTCATCATCACATGAAAGGCGGGCGGCGGCGCCGCGCCTGGCAGCGCCGTGGGCAGGGTCGAGAGTTCTTGCATCATATGTATCTATAGGGATATGAACACGCTAATCTGTGGCGGCATCTCCGCCCGCCCGTACGGACACGATAGTTCGTGTCCGTACGGGCAGGCCGGCTGCTTTAGATCCAGACGGGCAAATGCGGCCATCACCTGCCCACTCAAATTCCGAAATGCCGATGCTCTAGCTCACTCTTGAGCATCGGCCCGCAAGGTCGTCAAAAACGTAGTGGGGCTGTCGCCCTTCTGCACGATATAGAACGTCGCCGTCCAGGAGTTGCCCTGCGCATCGCTCAAGCGCCAGGCGCTCCACTCGACGGCGGCGGCGCTGCTGCTGTCAAGCTGCTCCCAACCGGCTGCCGCCAGTTGCGCGCTGTAGTGCGCCGCCAGTTCCTGCGCCGTCAGCGCGGTTTGAAGCTCGGCATCGGCAGACACCATGTTGCCGCCGCCACCGCCGCCGCTGGAACGCAACTGTGTATTCGGCGGCGGCGCAAGCTGCGGCAGGATGCCTGTGGTCATGCTTGCATACGGCACACCGCCTTGCGAGCAGATATCGCCCGGCGACGAACGGTTGATGTTGATACGCATCACAGCCGGTTCATTTGCCAAGCCGGAAACACTCAAGAAGATCGTATAACGCCCGTCAGGGCTGCACAGGAATTCGGGCATAAGCGGATCGCTGGGCAGAAAGACCTGACCCGACGCCGAGTTGTCCACCGGCATCGTATACCCTTGCCCCAAGAGGTCTTGGCGCACCGTGTCGGCCAGCGCCTCCGGCGTCCCGCTGCTGGAGAGCAAGAGCAGGTTTTGCTCAAACTCCCCGCGCTGCACATAGCCGCCGACCACCTCCACCTCGCCAGGCAAGGCGAGCGAGATCGGGAAATCCGCGGGCAGCGCGCCAATCGTGGCGGTGAGATAGCCGCCTGCCGGGCCGTAGCCCGCCAACAGATGGCGCAAGAAGCGGTTGACCGCTGCCGGGTCGTCCGCGCCAACCACGCTCACGGTCATCGGCTGCGATGCCATGACCGGGACCAGCATCGACGTGACAGACGACCGGCCGGGCCGCGCCGGTGGCTCGTCTTCTTCTTCCGGCTCTGCCGTAGGTCGCGGCCTGGGTTGCGCTGTAGGTCGCGGCGTGGGCCGGGGTTCATGTCTTGGGGTGGCCGTCGGCGCCGGCGTGGGCGGCACGGTCTGCGCCTGTGCCTCCTGGCTGGGGTGGACACCCATCAGCAAGAGCAGACCGGCCAAGAGCAGGAAACTCACCAAAACCGGTGAAAGCAGCCGTCGTCTAGGGGAACGCATCGATTCACCTCCTAACTGGCGTTGAAAATGGCAGAAACACCGGCACAACGGAGAAGCGCGGTGTCTCCCATCAACGACGCCGGCGCGCCGGCAGTTCCCTCATAGAAGATTCACAAAATAAACCACAGCCGTCCAATCATAGCGGCGGTATGGTACCGCCGCTACGGGTCAGGACAGGTCGTCTATTTTCGCAATCTTCTTGGTACCGGCGCTCACACGCCCCCAAAGGCGGAAAAGCCGCCGTCCACCGGCACGACGATGCCGGTGACAAAGCGCGCCGCATCGCTCGCCAGCCAGACGGCCGCGCCGATCAGTTCATCCGGTTCGCCAAAACGCTTCATCGGCGTGTGGTCGACGATCGACTGGCCGCGCGCCGTCAAGGTGGCGTCCGGGTTGAGCAGAAAATCACGGTTCTGCTCGCCGATAAAAAAGCCGGGCGCAATGGCGTTGACACGCAGCCCAGGGCCATATTTGAGCGCCAAATCCACCGCCAGCCAGCGCGTGAAGTTGTCGATCGCCGCCTTGGCCGCGGCATATCCGACCACGCGCGTCAGCGTGCGCTGCGACGCCATCGACGAGATGTTGATGATACTGCCGCTGCCCTGTTCGGCCATCGCCTGGCCAAAGACCTGTGACGGCAGCACCGTGCCTGTCAAGTTGAGCGAGACCACGCGCTCAAAGGCCTCTTGGCTGACGTCGAAAAAGGTGCGGTCGCCCACGACCGTTGCATCGGGCATGTTGCCGCCCGCGGCGTTGAGCAGGATGTCCACACGGCCCCAGCGTTCGAGGAGATCGGCGCGCGCCGCGGTGAGTTGATCCTTGTCTAGCACGTCGCCGGGCAGCGGCATGGCCGTCCCCCCTGCGGCGTTGATACCCTCGGCAACCTCGGCGGCCAGGTTGGCGCGGCGGCCCAGGATGGCGACCTGCGCGCCCGCCGCGGCCAGCCCGTGCGCGATCGCGCCGCCCAGCACGCCCGTGCCACCGGTGACCACCGCCACCTTGCCGCGCAGCGAAAAGAGCCGGTCCGGCGCAAACGCGGCCAGGGCCTGACTGGTGGGGGTCTGACCTGTATTGGTCTGTTGCGTCATGGCCTAAACTCCAACATGGCTTTGACGACCCCTTGGCCTGGTTCCAGCCAGCGCGGGAACTCGGTCGCCAGGCTTTCAGGGGTCGCACGGTGTGTAATCCAAGGGGCCAGATTGACTGCGCCGCGCTGCAGCGCGCCGATCACATGGGCAAAGTCCGCGCCCATGCCGTTGCGCGAACTCATTAGCGCCATCTCGCGGCGGTGAAATTCCGGGTCGTTGAAGCTCAAATCGCCCTGCACCAGCCCCACAAAGACCAGCTTGCCGCCGTTCTCGACATAGCGGAAGGCGGCCTGCATCGACTGGGCGCTGCCGGTGGCGTCAAAGACCAGGGCCGGCAGTTCGCCGCCGTGCCCGGCCTGGATCGCGGCCACCGCATCTTCGTCGGGGTCGATCACCGCCACGTCGGGCAGATGCGCGGCGCAAAAGGCGCGGCGCTGCGGGCTGATCTCCAGCACGCTGACCTGCGCGCCCGCCAGGCGCGCAAACTGGGCCGTCGCCAGGCCGATCGGCCCCGCGCCCACCACCAGCGCCGCCTCATCCGCCGCGGGTGCAGCGCGGCGCACGGCATGTGCGCCGATCACCAACATTTCCACCAGCGCCAGATGCTCGACCGGCACGCCGTTGGCCAGGTGCAGTTTGCGCGCAGGGACGACGATCTGCTCGCGCATCCCGCCGTCGGTGTGTACGCCCAAGACCTGCAGCTTGCTGCAGCAGTTGGTCTTGCCGCGGCGGCAGGCGCTGCACTCTTCACAGTTGAGATAGGGTTCGACCGCGGCCAGGTCGCCCACGCGCAGCCCCAACGCCTCGGTCTCCGGCCCCAGCGCCAGGATCTCGACGCCGAGTTCATGGCCCAAGATGCGCGGATAGCTGAAGAAGGGCTGACGCCCGCGAAAGGCGTGCAGGTCGGTGCCGCAGATGCCGACGCGCGCCACCCGCACCAAGGCCTCGCCCGGCCCCGGCGCACCTGGCGCGTCCGTTTCGGTGAGGATGAAGCGGCCCGGCTCGGCCAGCACGAGGGTTCGCATCAGGCCGCCACGGGCACTGCGCCCACATCGACGCGCGCCACGCCGTCCTCATGGCCCGCCCAGACGCCATCGCCCGCGGCCAAGAGCGTCAGCGCCGACCGGCTCTCTGCCAGCGGCTGCCACTGCTGCCCGTCGCTCGACTGCCATACCTGGTTTTCATCGCTCAACAGCCAGCCGGCAGGGGTAGCGGCCAACGCATTGACCTGCCCCGTAATCTCCGGCACGGGGCTGAAGCGGTGTCCCCCGTCGACGGAGCGGAAAAGGCCGCGGCCCTCGCTGCCCGCCAGCGCCACGCCCGACGTGTGGAAATCGGGCGCAACCGCGATCGCCTGATAGACCGCTTCGGGGCACTCCACGCGCTTCCAGCCGCGCCCGCCGTTGGGCGAATGGTAGATGCCCTCCTCGGTGCAGGCAAAGACCGTCTGCCAGCGCGGCCACGCGCCCGCCGGAGCCGGCGGCGCCCAGGCAAGCGCCAGCACGTTAAAGCTGCGCAGCCCATAGTTGCGCGCATACCAGTGGTTGCCGCGGTTGGTGGAGCGCAACACGCCCCCGCCGTCGGTTCCTGCCAGGATCACGCCGCTCTGTTCGACCAGGGGGTCGGCGGCCAGCGTGACGACCGGCGCGTCGACGCTGTCGATCCAGCCTGCCTGCCAGTTCTCGCCCTGCTGTAAGCTAAAGGCGACGCCGTGCGGCAGCCCGCCGACCAAAATGCGGTCGTGAATGGCGCAGCAGCAGTAGAGATTCTCCTGCGGTTGCGGAACCTGCTGCAACCCGCTGCCGGCCACGATATACAGCCCATCGGGGCCGGCAGCCCAAAGAGCGTTGTTAGCTTGGGAAAGTGAAAGAATAATAGTCATCGTTGCGCCTAGCGTATCACTACGGGTAGAACTACGGGTTCATCGCCTGTTCAGGCTTTTTATGATAGACAATCGTATCGGTGGTCAGGGCCATCAAGGCGGCGCTGGCCGCGGTCTGCAGCACGGTGGTCAGCACGCCGCACACGTCCAGCACGCCGCCTTCCCAGGCATCTACGACCTTTTCCGCCACGACATCATAGGTCGCGGTGGGTCCGGCGCGGCGGATCTGGTCCATCACCACGCTGGAGGAAGGCAGATGCGCGTTGTCGAGGATTTGGCGCAGCGGCGCGGCCAGCGCATGCTGCACAATCCGCACGCCGAAGCGCTGGTCTTCTTCGACATCCAATGCATCGAGCGCGGGGATGGCATGGAAATAGGCTGCGCCGCCGCCCGGCACGACGCCCGTATGCTGCGCCGCAGAGAGCACCTTGAGCGTGCGTTCGGCGTTTTGGGCGGCCACCTCGCGCTCCAGCTTGCTCTCGGTGCCGATCTTCAAAACGCCCATCCCGCCCGTCAAGGCCGACAGACGCTGCACCAGAACAGGGCGATCCTCATCGTCAAGCGTCATCCCCCCCAAGCGGGTACGCAGCTCGGCGGAGCGCTGCTGCACGGCTGCGTTAAACTGGTTTTCGGGCAGAATATGCACCCGTTCGGCGGCAAACTCGACGCGCTGCACCTGCCCCAAATCCTGCACGGTGGCCTGATCCGGCCCAATCGACCAAGTACGGCCCAAGACGGCGCCGCCGGTGACCAAGGCCAGGTCGTCAAAGACGGCGCGGCGCGCTTCGCCCACATCCTTGGGTTTGACGGCCAAGATGACCGGCTTTTTGCTCTCGGCCTTCTCTTTGCCGTTTGCTTTTTCCTTCCCGTTCTCTTTACCCTGTTTGGGGCGGTCATTCTGGCGCGAGTTGGTGATGAGCAGGCTGAGCACCGTTTCGCTGAAATGGCCCGCCACAATCGTCAACGAGCGCGCGTGGCTCTGCATGGCCGCCCGCAAGATCGGCGCCACATCGTCCACGGTTTCCAGCTTGCCGTCCACCAGAGCAATGACGCCGGGCGGCAGAACAGCGCCCTTCTGCGCCTGGTCGGTGTAGAGATACATGCTGGCGATCTGGGCGCGGTAGCTTGCGCCTGCGTGATAGAACTGCTGGAGATAGGCCGCGACATACTTTTCGACGGTCACATGCGCGTCCGGCCCCAGCAGATAGCTCATCTCGCCCAGAACCGCGGCCAGGTCATAGTCGCGGATGACGGTCAACGCCACATGCGCCAGGTCGTTTTCATGCGCGATCGCGCGCGCCTGGGCCTTAAGCGACTGCACGGCGGCGGCGACCGCCAGGTTGACGCCCTTGGCGACCTGCATGGCGTTGGCCCCCGCCGACAGCACGCGCAGCGCGTCCTGATAGAGCGCGCGCGTCAGCACGGCGGCGGTGGCCCCGCCGTCGCCGGCGCGCTGCACCACGCGCCAGACCATGCTGCGCATCAACATCGCGCCCACGTCGGCGCGCGGGTCGCCCAGGTTGAGGATGCGGCGCACAGCCGTGGCAGAGTCGTCGAGCAGCTCGGCGCTGCGTTTGAAATCACGCTGGTTGGCGACGATGCCGCCCACCGGCCCCAAGGTCGGCGCAAGCAGATCGGCCAGCGCGTTGATGCCCAGGGTCAAATGTTGGGCGGAGGTTGGTTGTCCAATGACTTTTGGTTTCGGCATACAATCCCTTGTCCACAGCGATATCCACAGTGAGGCGTTTGGTAAAAGCTGCCGCACACAGCGGCAGGCGACAAAAACGCAGCTACCCTCGCGAGTGCGGCGGGTATGGTCGACCCGTGGGTGATGAACAATCCATCGGTTGGAAGATGACAGACCGACGGCAGATCCGCAGTAGATCGGCGGCTGGCCGGCGGCAGACTGAGGGCAAACCGTGACCGGTCTGCCGGCAGGCACAGGGCTACGCCGCATTCTACCAGTTTCTGCGCGGCCTGTACAAATCACTTTGCCCGCACAGCCACGCACCTGTTTTGGATCAACCTGCGACCGGCGGCGATTTTCTGCGTAGTGAGTCTGTGATACGATCCAGCCGGCGCATGTGTGCGGTGTACAGCCTGCCCCACCTTACCCTGGATACACCCTGGATGCTCTACGGCTTGACGACCCCTAGTTCAAAAGGAACCTAGTTATGCCAGAACCAATGATCGTCGCCAAGGCAATTCACAAGACCTTTCGCACCGGCAAGATCGAAGTCCATGCGCTGCGCGGGGTAGACCTTAGCGTGGAAAACGGTGAGATGGTCGCCATCATGGGGCCGTCGGGCTGCGGCAAAACCACCTTGCTTAACTGCCTCTCTGGGCTGGACGAGTTCGACAGCGGCGAGGTGTGGATCGAAGGGGCCGACCTGCGCGCCATGGGCGACCGCAAGCGCACCGCCTATCGCGCCCGGCGCATGGGTTTTGTCTTTCAGACCTATAACCTGCTGCCGGTGATCACGGCGGTGGAAAACGTTGAGCTGCCGCTTCTGGTGAGCGGCATCGCCCCCGGCGCGGCGCGGCGGCAGGCGCTCGATGCGCTCGAACAGGTGGGGCTGGGCGACCGCGCCCATCACCGGCCCGCCGAACTGTCGGGCGGCCAGCGCCAGCGCGTCACCATCGCGCGCGCCCTTGCCAACACCCCGGCGATTGTCTGGGCCGACGAACCGACCGGCAACCTAGACAGCAAAGCAGCACAGGACATTATCGAACTGATGCGCCACCTGAACCAGACCCACGGTCAAACGCTGGTGGTTGTGACCCACGACCCCGCGGTCGCCGCGCTGTGCGACCGCATCGTGCGTATGCAAGACGGGCAGATCATCGACCAGGATGCGCCCTTAAGCGCCGTACAAGGAGGGCTGCATGCAGTGGCTCAATAATGTCATGATCGGCCTGCTGATCGGCGTGGCGGGCGTCTTGCTCTATATCCTGCTATTGGGTTGGCGCAACCCCGTGCTGGTCAAGATCGGGCTGCGCAACATCCCGCGACGGCCCGCCCAGTCGGCCTTGATCGTGCTGGGGCTGACGCTCAGCACGATCATCATCCTCAGTTCGTTGACGACCGGCGACACGCTCACCTATTCGGTGCGGCGGCATGCCGTCCAAGCCTATGGCATGATCGACGAGATCATCGCGCCGCCGCTGCTCTCCGCCTTGGCCGGCGTGGGCAACCAAGGGCAGGAGAGCGCCCAGACCGAAGAGCTAAACCGGCTGATGGAAGGCGGGCTGACCAGCGTCCTGACAGTGCTGGAAGGCGGGCTGCCCGGCATCAGCATGGAACGGCTGGCCCAACTCAAGATCGAAGCGGAAAGCGAGCCGCAGATCGACGCCGTGGCCGGGTCGATCATCTTCCCCACCATTATCCGCAACGCCAACACCGGTCAGGGCGAGCCGTTGGGCTTTATCTTTGCCGTGGACGACGACTATGACCAGACCTTCGGGCTGAACAGCGTCGACGGCACGCCAGTAGAGATCGAAAGCCTGCAGCCAGGCGTCAGCAATATCTTCGCCCAGGCCGCCAACCTCTTTACGCTGGCCGAGGGCGCAGTCTCCAGGCTGGGACTGACCAATTTCCGCATCTCCGACGTGGCGCTGGCGACCGCGGCCATCGGCGCGGCGCTGACGACGGGAGCAGGCGAGGGCGGGGTTGACCTCAGCCAGATCAGCATTCCCGTGGCGACGCTGGCCGAACTGGGCATCGACACCACGGTCTTTGAGGAGCAAGGTATCGAAAACGTCGACTTAGCGAGCCTCGGCCTGACGCCGGAAACGCTCTCGTCGCTGGGCGTCACGACCACCACGGTCAACCTCGGCGCGCTGGGGGAAACGGTCGGCATCGACAGCAGCGCCGTGCAGACCGCCACCACCAATCTGCTCAACGCACTCAACCTCAACACCTTGGGCGCGGAGTTGGACCGCGTCTTGGCGCAGTTCGGCCTGCAACTGCGCCAGGGGGATGTTTATCTGAATCGCGTGGGGGCCGGCCTGCTGGACGCGCGCGTGGGCGATGTGCTCGAAGTCTATATCGGCCCCATCCCCCTGCCCTTCCGCGTGCGCGCCATTGTCGACCAAGCCAGCCCGGTCGGCGCGCTCGCCCCGGTGGTGATGCTGCGGCTGGACGAAGCCCAAAAGCTGCTCTTTATGAACGGCAAAGTCAACAACATCCTTGTCTCCAACGTGGGCGACGAGATCGAAGGGATCGAGCATACCGAAGCGGTCAGCGCCCGGCTCAAGGCGCTGGCGCTGGACCCCGCCGCCGTAGACCAAGTCTTTGCGATCCTGCAGCGGCCCCAGGTGCGTTCCGTGCTGGACGCCGAGGCCGCCGGCTACCAGTCGGAGTTCGACCGCGAATATGAAGGCCCGGAGTTCCTGCGCGGCATCATCAGCGATCTGGGGCAGGTCAACACCACCAAAGAGCATATCGCCGCGCTGGCTGCCGAGGTGGACGCACCTGCGCCCACGCTGGCCTTTCGCGACCTGCTCGCCGACCTCAGCCTGCGCTCCTGGATCGGGGAGTTGCCGCTGCCCGCGGACGACGCCGCCGAGCTGCAACCCGCCCTGGCCGCGCTCAACCGCTTTGACGTGCTCGACCCGTTGAGCAAATCTAGTGTTGTGCAGGTCGCCGATATCGGCGGATTGGTCTTTAGCTCGATCTTTTCGGTCTTTGGCATCCTGTCGATCCTGGCCGGGGTGCTGTTGATCTTCCTGATCTTTGTGATGATGGCCGCCGAACGGCGCAGCGAGATGGGCATGGCGCGCGCCATCGGCGTGCAGCGCAGCCATCTGGTGCAGATGTTTGTCACCGAGGGCGTGGTCTATGACCTGGCGGCGGCGGCCTTGGGCGTGTTGCTGGGGCTGGCGATCTCGTACGCCATGGTCGGTCTTCTGGGGACGATCTTCAACCAGGCCGCCGAACGAGTTGTCGGGCAGTCGGGGCTGTTCCGCGTCTATTTCCGCGCCGCGCCGGTCTCGATTGTGATCGCCTACTGTCTGGGCGTGTTGTTCACCTTTGTGGTGGTCACGGTGGCGGCATGGCGCGTCAGCCGGCTCAACATCGTCTCCGCCATCCGCGACCTGCCGGAGCCGCCCGGGGTGGGCCGCACTACCCGCTGGGGGCGCGCCGCGCGCGGCATCTTTGGGCCGCTGGTAGCGGCGCTGGGCGGGCTTGTCCTCTACTATGGCGCGGCCCAGGGCTGGGCCGTGATCCAGACCGGGATTTCGCTGCTGCTGGTAGGGGCACTGCTCTTGGTGGGTTGGCTGCTGGAACACTATACCCCGCTCAACGGCGAACAGGTGCAGCGCATTGTCTACAGCACGATTGGGCTGGGCTTCTTGGCGATCTGGGCGATGCCGCTGGGTCGCTGGCTGGGCCGGACGGACGCGAACCTGGCGACAGGCGGGCCGTGGGCGCTGCTCGGCTTTGTGGTCGGCGGGCCGTTGATCGTGCTGGGCGCGATCCTGCTGGTGATGTTCAGCGCCGACACCTTGGCCGCGCTCACAACGCGTGTCTTCAGCGTCGGCGCGCTGACGCCCGTGCTGCGCACAGCCATCGCCTACCCGTTGAGCGCGCGCTTCCGCACGGGCATGGCGATGCTGCTCTTTGCCATGGTGATCAGCACGGTCACGCTGATGACCGTCGTGATCGAAGCGACGCAGACGCTGGTCGCGCCCGACACCGAGCGCAACGCCGGCTTTGATATCGCCACCTCTTCGACGCTGTTGAGCTTCTTTGACCCGCTGGAGGATCTGGAGGCCGAACTGCCGCAAAAACCGGATTACCCGCGCGATGCGGTGGCGGTGATCGGCAGCGTGGCGCGCATGGACCTGCGCGGTGTGCAGCAGACACCCGTGCAAGACCCCGACTGGTATCGCGCCTCGGCCGTGGGGGTCAACGACGGCTATCTGGCGCAAGCGGCCCAGGTCTACAGTTTCAGCCGCCGCGCCCCTGAGTTTGCCGACGACGACGCAGTGTGGCAGGCGCTGCGTACGCGCAACGATGTGGCCGTCGCCACCCAAGGCCAACTCCAGCACATCCGAGCCGATGGGACGCCCGCTTCGCGAAGCGAGCCGGACATGAATGAGGAAGACATGCAAGGCATGCCCGTCCAACAAGAGATGTTCCGGCCCGGCTTTGTGCTGGCAGGGATCCCCGCCGATGGCCCATTGCCCGATGTGCGCCTGACGCTGCAGAACGGCGACCAAGGCGCGCGCTATTCCGTACAGGTGATCGCCATTGTCGAGCAGAACACCACCTTGGCCGGGTCGGGGCTGTGGGTGAACAAAACGGCCCTGGACCAGATCGCGGGGGAGACGGTCGCGCCCGATGCCTTCTATCTCAAAGTGCAGCCCGGCGCCGATGTCCACGCCGTGGCGCAGGCAACCGAGCGCGCCTTTCTCAACAACGCCATCAATGTCACGGTGATGGCTGAAAGCTTTGCCCAGGCGCAGGCGCTGATGCGCGGCATTTTGCAGGTCTTCCAGGGGTTCCTGGCCTTGGGGCTGCTGGTGGGGATCGCGGCCCTGGGGGTGATCAGCACGCGCACGGTGGTGGAGCGGCGGCAGCAGGTCGGGATGCTGCGCGCCATCGGCTTTCAGCCGGGGATGGTGGCGCTTTCCTTCCTGCTTGAATCCAGCTTTATCGCGCTGACCGGCATCGCCGTGGGCACGGCGGCGGGCGTGCTGCTGGGTCAAAGCCTGATCGCGGGCAGCCTGGAAGGGCTGCGCGAGTCCCAGGTCTTCTCGATCCCCTGGCGCGAGATCGCCTGGATCGTGCTGGCAGCCTACGGCTTCTCGCTGCTGACCACCATCCTGCCCGCGCTGCAAGCCTCACGCATCTACCCAGCCGAGGCGCTGCGCTATGAGTAGCCACGCCGCGGCCGTGACAAACCAGCCGGGGCGCGCCCACGGTTCGCGCAGATCGGGGATCTGCCCGCTCTCAGACTCGGCCAAGACTGCATCGATCAACGCCCGATGGTCGGGCCGCACCGGCGCGAGATCGGCCAACGCCGCGCGCCCGATCCAAGCTGCATTGCCGGGAGGATGCCAGGCCGGGCTGTGATTCTCCACCACATAAACGGCCTGCGTGCGCCGCGCTACGTCGTCCGGCTGGAAGCGCACATAGCGCAGCGCGGTGACCGGCGCGGCCAGCGCCTCCCCCAGCGCGGCATTGACCTTGCGCACATCGGCGCTCCACAGCTCCTGGTCGAACGAAGCAGAGGGCAAAGACCAGCCGCTATCACCCCGCAGCATCAGGGCGCGCGGTTCAGCGCGATGGAGCAAGATGGCGTGAAGCGTGGTAGACCAGGTAACAGCAGATTCACTCATGCTCAATCCTTGTCGGCAAGCTCGTCGAAACGCTATTCTACCCTAACGGTGCGATTCCATTCTAGGAGCGTTTTATGCCCCACGCCGAAACGGTCGAACTGATCCCCAACGCCGGCTGGGATGAGCGCATCCTGGTCTGCCGCAACGGGACGCTGGTGAATGTGTTTATCGTCGTGACGGCGCGCTATGTCGTGGTCGTGGACACGCTGATCAACCCCGCCACAGCCCAACAGCTTGTTGACTGCGCGCAGCCCTATCTGCCGGGCCGCCAACTGCTCGTCGTCAACACGCACGCCGACTATGACCATGCCTGGGGCAACCAGCTTTTCGCCGGGCCGCGCGCGCCCTATCCGGCCCCTATCCTGGCGCATCGCCTGGCCGCGGCGCAGTTCGACGCACCCGAGGTCGCGGCCAATCTGGCGCAGATGCAGGCCGAGGAACCGGCGATCTTTGGCCCCGTCGAATTGACCAAGCCGACGATCACATTTGACGCGGCGCTGACCATTGACGGCGGCGACCTGACCCTGCGCCTCTTCCCCACGCCGGGCCATACGCCCGACCACATCGCCATTTATCTTCCCGAAATCCGCACGCTGCTCCCCGGCGACGCCGCCGAACTGCCCTTCCCCTTGGCGCGTACAGCGGACGGCCTTCCGGCGATGCGCGCCGGCCTGGCCGCGCTGGCGAACCTGCACGCCGAAACCGTGCTCTACTGCCATGCGCCGGTCGAAGCGGGACCGCAACTGCTGCACGATAACCTGGCCTATTTTGACGCATTGGAGGCAGCGTGCCGCGCGGCGCTGGCGCAAGACCCCGGCCTCGACCCAGACCAGGTGGACGATCTAGCGGCGGCGGTCGGGTGCGCCTATGCCGACGTTACCCCGCGCGGTGGGGCTTGGGATAGGGTGCATCCCTACTACCGTACAGAGGGACACGCCCAGCAACTGCAAATGATGCTGACCTGGCTGCGTGGCTCAGGGCAGGGCCAAGCCTAAGCCTGTGATCGAAGCGTCGCCGGAGGGCATCAGGGTCAGGTTCACCGGCGCGCCGGCCCCGCCGTCTTGACTTACCAGGGGTACGGTTACGCTGTCGCCTTGCGGCGCGGGCGGCAGTGTCGCCAAGCGCGCCCCGTCCGGCGCCAGCAGATCGATCGAGACGCCGGGCGCAGTCTGGTAGGTGATGCGCAGCGCCGCATCCGCCGGAAGATGATGCAGCGTCAGCGCCGCCGGGCCGGGGCCAATGGCGCGGCGGCGCGCCTCCCCCTCCTCCTGCAGCGGCCCCCACCCCAGCGGCCCTAACACCAGATAGGGCCGCGCAGCCGCCGGCGACTGCACGCTGTAGGCGGTCAGCCGCTCATCCTCATAGTCGGGCGCTTGGCCGGCGAAGATCGACGCGGCGAGCGCGCTTGTGTACTCACGCTCCAGCCCGCCCGGCATCTTGTAGCGGTCGAGCACAACCTTCTCCACCCCCAGGTCGGCCAGTACGGTCGATCCCACCTGCGCGGGGTCTATGTCGATAATATCCGGTCCCAAATGGCGAAAATGCTGCAAGACCGGGGCGCGCTCGGCGAGCGTGCGCGGGTCGTCGCGGCTGATGTAGGCGACGGTCAACGGGCGCTGGTGTACGGTCTGATAGAGCAGATAGCCGGGCCGGTCATAGTTCATGGGCAGGTTGAGCAGCGCGCCCGGCCCCGGAGTCGCCGCCAGTTGCGTATAATAGCCCGGCGTGTCGGGCGGGCTGTGTGGATAGGGAGCGACCCAATCCTCGGCCAGCACTCCCCCCAAGGCCAGCGCGCCGATCGCCAACACCTGTCGGGCAGATCGCCCGCGCAGCCAGGCTGCCAACCCCAGACCGGCCAGCGCCGCCACGCTGATCTGCACCAGCAGCGCCCAGCGGCTGACACTGCGGCTGATGCGCATAAAGGGCAGATAGCGGTTGAGCAGCGCGTAGGGCGTCCATTCGGTCGTAGCCGGCTCGGTCGGGGTAGGCGCAGCGCCGGGGATGCCGCCGGGGATATCGGCCCAGGTGATGCTGCCCACATGCAGCCGCGGCCCCATCGCCAGCAGCACAAAGAGCAGCGCGGCCGCGGCCCAGAAGACGGCGCGTCCCCGCCGGCGCCACAGCGCCGCGCCCGCCAGCAGCAGCGCCGCATAGCCGATGCTGATCGTGCGCTCGCTGACTGGCGCGATCTGGTTGCCGGGCCAGGTGAAGCTCTCCGGGCGCAGCAGCGTATGCATGCGGTTGGGGACCAAAAAATCAAGCAGGCTGGCGCTAAGGATATAGAGGTCGCTTGATGGACGCACCATAAAGCTGAAGCGCCGCGCCTCGTCCACCATCGGGATCAGGATCGGGCTGAGCAGCAGGGCAAAGACCCCGCCCGCCAGCGCTGCAGGCAGGGCCACAGCGGCGAGACGCCGCAGACGACCGCGGCTCGTTTGCGCTTGTCGCAGCGCGCCCACCCCCTGCCAGATCACGGCTAGAGCGGTGAACAGGAACAGATAGAGCACAAAATACCAATCGCACAGCCCGGCCAGCGCCAGAAAGAAACCGGCCCGTCCGGCGCGCCCGATCCAGGGCAGCCCCCCCCGGCTGCGCTCCATGGCGGCGAGCAAGTCCAGCAGATAGAAGGGCAGCCATTGCAGGCTCATCACCTGCATATGGCCGAGCAGATGCGCCATGTGAAAGGGCGCAAAGGTGTAGATGGCCCCCGCCACAAAAGCCGCGACTGGATGCGCTGGATCAGGCCGCGGGTCGACCCGGCCCAGCAGCCACCGCACCAGCAAGAACATGCCATAGCCGCCCAACACCCAACTGAGCAGCACGGCTGTGTTATAGGCGGGGAGCAGCCCGGCAGCCAACTGCACGGGCAGCGTCGTCAGCCCGTTGAACGGGTTGAGCGTGTGGAAATAGAGGTTGACGCCGGTGGGGTAGTAGAGCAGGTCGGTGATATAGGGCGACTGTAGCCGGTCGACCAGGGCCAGCTTGATCCACCACAGGTTCCAGTAGTTCTGCCAGCCGTCAAAGCCGTCGCCGGGGATGGCTGTAGTGAACTGGACGGCGAACGGCCAGGTCATGACCAGCGTCAGCAGCAGGTACCCCCCCAGTGCGGCCAGGTGAATCCACCCGGTACGGAGGCGGGGAGGCTGTCGAAGGCGAGCCTGCGTCATCGAGGGCGCGGCCGCCTATGCGGTCACGGCCCGCAGCGCCGCCTGCAGCACATTGGCCATGAGCATGGCGTTGGTCATGGGGCCGGCGCCGCCTGGGACGGGCGTCAACATGCCGGCCACTTCGGCCACGCCGGCCTGGTGACAGTCGCCCTTCAACCCTTGGTCGGTGTAGTTGGTGCCAAAATCGACCACCACCGCGCCCGGCTTCACCCAGTCGCCCTGCACCATTTCGGGCCGGCCCACGGCCACGCACAGAATATCGGCGCTGCGGCAGACCGCGGGCAGATCGACCGTGCGGCTGTGCGCGATCGTCACCGTGCAGTGGTTGTGCAGCAGCAGCAGCGCCATCGGTTTGCCCACGATGTCGCTGCGCCCGACGACCACGGCCTGTTTGCCCTTGAACTCGACGCCCGCTTCCTGGAGCAGACGCAGCCCGCCCGCCGGCGTGGCCGGGACAAAAAACGGCGGGCGATTGGCGAGCAGACGCCCGGCGTTGGTCGGGTTCACGCCGTCCACATCCTTGGCCGGGTCAATCGCCGCCACCAAATGATCCAGGCTGATCGACGCCGGCACCGGCTCCAGCACCATGATGCCATGCACGCTCGGCTCCCGGTTGAGGCCGCGCAGCGCCATCAACACCTCGGCTTCGCCGACGTCGGCGGGCAGGTCGCGCGCCACAAACTCGACGCCGACGCCGGCGCAGTTCTTCTCAATGGCGCGGCCATAGCCTGCGGCGGCCTCGTCGTCGCCGATCCGCACCACGGCCAGCGCCGGACAATCGCCGTGTATCTGCTCAAAGGCCTCGATCTCGGCCTTCAGACCCGCCTTGACGCGCTTGGCGAGTCCGCTTCCATCCAGGAGTTGCGCGCTCATAGGTCGATCCCCAAGCTCCGCTGACAGGCGACTTTGCCCGCGGCGATGGCGGCAGCGGCATCCATCAGCAGCGCATCGCGCTGGATGGCGGCGCGGGTGACAAAGCCCTCGTCTTTGATAAATTTGAGGTTGATGTTGACATTGACCACGGCGGCGCGCAGGGCAGCGTCGGCCAGATAGATCGCCGTAGCCGCGTCGCTGACCACATTGCTGTTGCCCTGGGCCGCCACCGGCTCGGCCAGGCGCAGCACATCCAGACAGCGCTCGGCGGTAGCCATAGGCACGCGCGCCGCACCGATCAGCGCGGCCTGCAGCGCGTCGCCGCGTGCGGTCTTTTCGACCTCTGTCTCCTTGGGCATGGCATAGACGGCGGAGACCGCCTCGAAGGCGACGGCATCCTCGTCGGCTAGGGCCAAAAGCTGGCGGCGAAGCTGCTCGCTCGCCGCCAAGTGGCCGGTCATGACGGCATGCACATCGGCATACTTCTTGTTGCCCAGCGTAAAATTGATCACCATACTGAGCAGGGCCGCGGCCTGGCTGCCCGTGAGCGCAGCCGCGCCGCCCCCGCCGGGCGTCGACTGTTTGGAGGCCAGGGCATTGAGATAGGCGGCGATGCTCATCTCACCGATAGTCATGCAAAGCTCCTTCCAGGTGAGCAGCCGGAGAAGATCAACCTGGCTGCTGGTCTGGATTATAGCATCGGCCGCGCCAATCGCCCGAACGGGAGCGCGTGTGCTACACTACGCAAAAGCGCCACCTATCTGAGAATTCTTTGCATGACCCGGAATGCCTTACTTGGCCTCTGCACTCTGCTCCTGCTGGCGGGCTGCACAGCCTCCAACGCTCTACCTACTGCAACGCCTACCGCGCTACCGGTGGTGACGCTGTCGGGCGCCATAGCGCATCCCACCCCGCCCATAGGTCGCGAACGAGATACGCCACCCTCTGCCCTGATGACGGCGACCGCCGCGATCACGCCCAGCGTGGTCTTGACCCCGACCCCAACTCCGGCTGAGACACCCGGCGCAGCCGCGCTTGTCCTGCTCCCGACGATCACGCCCGCACCGGCAGTCGGCGGATCACTGCCTGCCAACTTCCGCGCGGCGGGGGCCTTCGCCTCGACCACCCGCTTTGCCGACGGCACGACCCAGCGCCAGGAAGGCAGTTTCACCATCACCCAGGTGCAGGCGGCCAACGCCTATGGCCTCGACGAAGCCTATGAACTGACGGCTGCCGGCGACGGCGCAGCCGCAGAGTCTGTTGCCGTCTTCCAGATCGGCGACTATGTCGCCGTGCGCTATGCCGACGACTGGATGGTCTTGGATCGCGCCGGCGGTTCGCAACTGGTCAAGGCCGTGCAGCCGATCGTCGAACTGGCGCGCCGTGTCCCCCAAGTGCGCGGCCAGGCGCAGGACCTCGGTCTCGAAACGGTCGACGGCGTGACGGCACGCCGCTATCGCCTGGGCGACCCCGCGGCGGTGGCCCGCCTGCTCACCCCGCCTGTCTTCCAGCCGTCGGGCCGGGTGGCTGCCCTACAGTTGGATGGCTGGATCGACGAGACAACCGGGGCGCTGGTGCGCTACACTTTCGCCATGGAGGTGACCGGCGCGCAGGTACTCGACGCCAAGCTGAACATCGTCAGCGCCGACCAGCAGGTTACCTGGAGCTTTGAGCTTACAGAGACCGGCGCAGGGATTACCTTGGCCTGGCCGGAGGATGCGCCCGCGCCCGGCGTGCTGGAGGCGCCGGGCTTTGCGCCGGGCGAGTTTCCCATCCCGCCCAACACAGAGGTCGTTTCAACCTATATGGGGCTGCCCGAACTGGCCAGCACCGCGAGCGTGGACGAGGTCAGCGCCTTCTATCATGATCAACTGATGGTCTTGGGCTGGAGCGTGGAAGGCAACCCTGGGCTGCTCCGCTGCGCTAAGAACGGGGTGACGTTTCAACTGCTGATCACGGCAGACGAGGCGACCGGCGGCAGCAAGATCACCCTCCTGCCGGCAGAATAGACAGCGGCTCTCGGCTCTTACAGAATTTCTTACAGTACATTGTGCAGAGTGGTATATTCTATATAGTGAGTGCAGTATGGTGAGTGCAGTTTCTTGTATGCCCCACAGCAGAGAAACCAATGTAAAGGACGAAGGATTGTGACCGTTAGCAGAGAGCGTTTTGAGCAGGGGATGACCTACGCCGCCTATCGGGCGCAGATGACGCGCAACCAAGACCGCTTTGACGAGACCGAGCGTACGGTACAATTAAAGGCCGAAGATGTCGCCTTTTTCAAGGGATTGGCGCAGCCGCTCAACGTGCTGGTGTTGGCGGAGGACTGGTGCGGCGATGTGATCGCCAATCTGCCCGTGCTGGGGCGTTTGGCGCAGGAGAGCGGCCAGCTCAACCTGCGTATCTTCTTGCGCGACCAGAACCTTGACTTGATGGACCGCTACCTCAACGCAGGGCAGTTCCGCTCCATTCCGGTTTTTGTCCTGTTTGATGCGGACTTCCGCGAGATCGGCCATTGGATCGAACGTCCGGCCAAGCTGACCGAGATGATCCAAGAGGTGCGCAACCGGGCCTTTGCGACCGACCCGGCGCTTGCCGGCTTCTCGCCCGCCATCTCACCCAGCGAGCTTCCGGAGGAAGCGCGGCTGCACCTGCGCCAGGCGCTGGCCGACTTTCGCGCCGAAATGCGTGAGTTTTCCGACAACGAGGTCGTCCGTGAACTGCACGCGATCCTGGCGGGCGCGCCCGCCGCGACCAAAGCTAAAGGCGTATCGGCCGCGTCGAACGGCGCGCCGGCGGCTATCCCGTCTGCCGGACCGTTGGCAAGACCGCCGGCAGAGCGGCCTGCCGAACAGCCTGTCGAGGTCAAGATCACCTATTGTTCGGATTGTGGCTATGAGCCGCAGACTTTGGCGCTGACCTCCGCCCTGATGATCGAGTTCCGTGATCAGATCGCGTCGCTGGAATTGATCCCCTGGCACGAAGGCGCATTTGATGTGGCGGTCGATGGCGAGCTAGTTCATTCGATGCTGCGCGACGGAGGCTTCCCGGAAAACGAGACGATTATCCGTGCCGTGCGCAGCCGCCTGGGCGTGTCACAGCCCGGCTAGTGACCCAAAGTCCGCACGCTGTGCTCGCGCCCGTGGTGGATAATCTGCCAGTGGCCGAACTGCTCTAACAGGGCGCGCGCCCGGTCACGCCGCACCTGCATGCGCGGATCTTTCACTTCCCAGGTCCCCAGCACTTGGTTGACGACCAATAGCGAGTCGCCGCGGATCTCGACGCGCGCGCTCGCGGGTGAAGCGCCGCCGTCGTGCAGCTTTTTGAGGATCGCTTCGAGCGCCGCGATCAGCGTGTCATACTCGGCCTCGTTATTGGTCACACGGTCGCCAAAGCGCAACTGCACCAGTTGCTGCGGCTGTCCGGGCCAGCGCAGCGCATAGCTACCGTAGCCCTGGCCCGGATTGCCGCGGCTGCCGCCGTCAAAGATGACTCCGATCGGCTGCTCCGGGGCCTGGCCGGGCAGTGGGGCCATGACGTGCGGCTCCGGCGGCGCAGCGTTCTGCGGCGCGCCGACGATCACCTTGCCGCTGACCGGCGAGCGGTAGGTCTCTTCTGCGGGCGGCTGTGGGGTGGGTGGCACGGGAGAAGGCGGGGCAGGTGGGCGCTCTGCCGGCACAAAATTGCCCGGCGCGGGCTTGGCCGCGGCGCGGCGCGGCAGCCGGCGATAGCGCAGCCCCAGGGCCGGCGCAATCTGCAATCGGTTGCGGTCGGTCAGCAGGTCATCCGGACCGGCTAGGCCGCCGGCGCGCAGCCGGCGCAGCAGTAGGCGTCGCTGCGCCGGGTCCAACCGCTCGATGGCGGCGAAGATCGACGGCAGCGACGTGTCCCCGTCCACGCCATCGCGCAGGCGCGCCTCTTGTCTAGAACCGTTCTCGTCGCTGCGGGCCATCGCCGGCGTGTCCGTCTGTGCCGCGTGGCCTAGGCGCGCACGGCCTGGCGTTCTTGGCGCCGGCGCATGCGTGCCCGTTCCCAGAGGTGAAGCAGGTTAGAGGAATGGAACTGCTGGACGATGCCGCCCAGCGGAATACGGCTGCGGCCAAACTGTTCGATATCGTGCTGCAGCAGATCGTGCTTGGTTGCACCGCGCGCCATCAGCAGATCGACCGTGGCCTCAATATCGCTCAGATATTTGATGCTGGCGTTGATGCTGCTCGTCACTTCGCCGCGCAGCAAAATGTCGCCATGCCCCTGGACAATACTCTCTAAGTTGTAGTCATGCAGGTTGGAAAGCGAGCGCTTGTACTGCTCGACGTCGCTGAAGGGCGACGCGATCAGCGGCACGGGCATCATCAGGTCGCTGGCAAAGAGCACCTTGTCTTCGCGCACATGCACGGCGCAGACTTCGGGGCTGGGGCCGGGCGTGTTGAAGATATGCACCGTCTTGCCCCCCAAACGGATCACCATGCCCTCGTTGAAGACCAGCTTGGGCAGACGAATATGCACCTGGCGCAGCTCCGGCGTATGCTCCTTGGCCTCCTCCAACGAGGCAAAGGCATATTTGATCAACATCTCGCGGCAGAGTTCATGCGCCACCAGTTCCGTATCGGGGAAGAGATAGGAGCCGTAGACATGGTCGGCGTGGGCCACCGTGTTGATCACATAGCGGATCCCCTCCGGGCAGACGCGCTCGGCAAAGTCGATGATCTGGCGTGTCTCAGAGGGGAAAGGCAGCGTGTCGATCAGAATACCGCCCCCCGGCGTCACCACCAGCCCGGCATTGACCTCCAAATAGAGTTCGCTGGTAAAGACCCAGGTATCGTCGGCTACGCGCGTGCGGATGATCGCCACTGGTCACTCCTCATCCCTACAGTGCTCTCTACGGCTAGGCCCGCTCTGTTCATTTCCACGATTATGACAAGCGTACCGAGTCTAGCATAGTCTCCGCCGTCCGTCAAAAAAGTTAACATAAATCACCCTGGACGGCCCGCGCGAAAAAAGACCGCCCGGAGACACCGGACGGAAAACGACTCCGCGAGATCGTGTGGACAGTGGGTTGCGAACCTGCAAACGCAGGTGGGTGCCGATTGGGCGCTTCTGTCTTATCTCAGCCGAAGCCGAGGCTACCACTTCCACGCCGCGTGATCGAGCTCCCGAATTGAAACTGTTGGCTCGCCCCGTATGTCTATCCAATCACGGAAACCGCAGAGTCATCTATACTATAGCACAGGTCGTCAAGAGAAGCAAAGCGATGAATCCGGGCCGGGCCAGAGAAAAGCGGTCGGCGCGGGCCGCGCCGGTTCGCCCCATGCGCTCCATTTATTCGCTGGTTGCGCTGGGCGGCAGCAGCCGCTGCACGGTCGCCACCAGGTCGTGCATCAGGATCGGGCGCACCAAAAACGCCTGCATCTGTGCGGCCAGCGGCGCGTAGCGCTCGCGATACCAGGCTTCGGCGACCAAGATCATTACGGCATCGGGGACGAGGTTGCGCAGCGCCTGCACCTGATCAGGCGTGGCGCGCGGGTCATCCTTGGTATCAAGCAGCACCAGCGGCGGGTCGACTCGCTCCGCCAGGATCGCCTTGACTCCCAGGTGAAGACTGGGCAGCGCCAGCACGGCATAGCCCAGTTCTTGCAGCGAGACCAGGGTCAAGGCGCGTGTCTGCCAGTCGGCGGAGAGCAGCAGCAAACGCCGCGGCGGGCCGGCATCTGGGGCGGAATCGGGCATATCCATCATCTCACCTGCGGCATCTCACCTGCGGGCGGGCCTGCGCCGCCCGCGCAGCGCCGTGACCACCTCGCGCCATTCGGGCTGATCCGCCAACTCGCCCAGCACCTCCAGCAGCACGGCGACGTGCGCCGGGTTTTGCTCCAGGCGCGCGCTTTCCGCCAAGAGGCTGTACAGCTCCGGCTTGGCTGCGGCCAAGAGCGCGGCCACCAGATAGCGATAGAGGTCGAGGTCGGGCGGCTGATGCAGCAGGCGGGCCAAAAACTCCAGCCCCTCTGGGCCACCCTGGCGCTGGATCAGCAGGTCGATCACGCCGACGAGCAGCGCCGGCCGCCTGCATTCGGCGTAGTGGTGCAGCACACTGGGCAGCAGCCCCGCGGGCAGCGAGGTCAAGCGGCGCAGACATTCCCCGGCGATCTCCGGCAGCAGATGATCCTGCGCCTGCATGGCATAGAAAAAGAGGGGCAGCGCTTCGTCAAAGGTCGCCAGCACGTCGACGGCGACCAGCGCCGGTTGGCCCGACATCGGGTCGGTCAGCGGGTCGGCGAGCAGACGGGTGGCATGATAGCGCGCCAACGTTTCATCCCATTCGGCCAGCGCCACCAGCGCGCCACCGCGCAACAGCGCCGCCTCCTCTTTAAAGGCGGGCGGCGGAAATTCATAGGTTGCCACGGCCTGGTTGAAGATGTCTACATCGTCGGGCAGCGCCACCGCACGCAGGGCGCGGACGATCTGGCTGCGCAGATAGGTTCCGGGGTCGCGGCCCACGCCGTTCTCGGCATAATGGCTGTAGAGGCCGCGCAGCGCAGGCCGCGCCGCCGGCGTGGGGTGGTTGACCAGAAAGTGGAGCGCGGCGCGCACCGCTTCCTGCCCAGAGCGCGGGACGAGCAGGTCAACGGCAGCGGCGGCGCGGGCCTCGGCGGTCTGCGCCGGGTCGCGCAGGGTATCGAGAAGCTGCTGTTTGCTTGCCATCTTCATCACTGCCGGGGCGCCGCGCCGGGGCCGGCCTGCTCCGCCGCAGACTGCGCCGCCAGTTGGTCTACAAAACCCTCCACCGAATAGACAATTGTGTCCATCCCCAGGCGGCGGGCCAGCCGTGTCATCTGCGGCGGCTCTACATAGGCGCCGGCGAGCAGGTCGGCCTGGGCAAAGACCCTCTCGGGTGCGCCGTCGACCAGCACTTGGCCCTGTCCCATGACGACAATGCGGCTGAAATGGGTCGCCACAAAGTCGATATCATGGCTGATGGCGATCACGGTCTTGGCTTCGCCGCGCAGCGCATCCAGCACCTGGCCTAGTTCCTGCGCCGTGGCATAGTCTTGGCCGGTGGTCGGCTCGTCCAGCACCACGATCGGCGTGTTCATGGCGAGCACCGCCGCGATCGCCACGCGTTTTCGCCAGGCCGGCGTCAGATCATAGGGGTGCAGGTCGCGCCGCTCCAGCAGCCCCAACAGGTGCAGGGCATGTTCAGTCTGAGCCGCGACCTGGTCGGGCGGGAGCTTGAGATTGAGCGGCCCAACGCGCACTTCGTCTTCGACGCGCGTCTTGAAAAGCTGGTCGTCGGGGTTCTGAAAAACATAGCCGACGCGCGCGGCCATCTGTGCCACCGATTGCTCGCCGGTCAGCCAATCGCCCACGCGCACCGTGCCGCGCGTGGGCTGGAGCAGCCCATTGAGATGTTTGACCAGCGTGGTTTTGCCCGACCCGTTCTGGCCGATGATCGCCACCTGTTCGCCCGGATCAATGTGCAGCGAGACGCCGCGCAGCGCCTCCACGCCGGTCGGATAGGTGAAGTGCAGGTCTGTGATATCAATCTGCATACGGCTCAATCTATCTGCGCTTCCGCCTGTCCGGGGCCGCCGTTGAGCACGGCAGCAAAACCGGAGGCCGCCTGATCGAGGGTGACGGGCAGCGGCTTGCCGTTGGGCCACAGCCCGCGGCCCACGCTCTGCCGCGCCGCCACAGTGTAGGCCGTCTGCCCCACGGCATGTGCGGCCAGTTCGGGGCTGACCAGCACTTCATCCGGCGGCCCGTCAAGCACAATGCGGCCCGCGTCTAAGAGCAGCACACGATCGGCAAAGGTCGCCACCCATTCCAGCTTATGCTCGGCCATGACCACCGTCATGCCCTGGCGGCTTAGGCTGCGGATGGCGGCAAAGACCTCACGGCTGCCGATCGGGTCCAACTGCGAAGTCGGCTCGTCCAGCACCAGCACCTTTGGCGACATGACGAGGATTGACGCCAGCGCCACACGCTGCTGCTGCCCGCCCGAAAGCCCATAGGGCGAGCGCTCGGCCAAGCCGCCGATCCCTGTCAGTTCCATCACATCGGTCACGCGGCGGCGCATCTCGTCGCGCGGCACGCCCAGGTTTTCCAGCCCGAAGGCGATCTCCTCAAAGACGGTGAACTTGGCCCCGGAGATCTGGTTAGACGGGTTCTGAAAGACCAGCCCCGCCACCAGCATCAACTCATCCAGCCCGTGGCTGCGCGTGCCCAGCCCGGCGACGCGCACCTCGCCCTGCAGATCACCCTGGAAAAAATGGGGCACGAAACCGGTTATAGCGTAGCCAAGCGTAGATTTGCCTGCACCGTTGGCTCCCACGATGGCGACAAACTCGCCCTCCTCGATCTGCAGGTTTACCTCTTGCAGCGCAGGCGCGGCCGTGTGGGGGTAACTATAGGTGACGTCGCGCAGTTCGATCAAAGCCATAGCCCAAGCCCGATTATGATGAGAGTGAGCGCCGCCAGCGCCAGCCGTGCCATATGCTGCTCGGCGCTGTCGGGGATCTCGATCAGGCTGGTTTTGACGCGCTTGGCTTTAAAGGCGCGCGCCTCAAGCGCGATCGCCCGCTCTTCGACGTCGACCAGCGAGCCAAAGACCAACGGCGCCACCAGCGGCAGCAGCGCTCGCGTTCGGTTGAGCGGCGACCCACCTGTCTCCAGGCCGCGGGCGCGCTGGGCGTCGATGATGGTATTGGCCTTCGCGCGCATCTCCGGGATGATCTGCAGCGTGCTGACGATCACATAGGTCAGCGAAGGCGACACCCCGCGGCGGTTGAGGTCGGCCATCAGCGCGCCGGGATGGGTGCTGAAGAGCAGCAGCAAAAACGACCCCACCATCGTAATGATGCGCGTGGCGGTGAGATAGGCAAACTGCACCCCTTCCAGTTTGACGCTGAAGATCCAAAACGAAAAGATCACGGTGTGCCCGCCGGGGTAGAAGAGGCTTTGCATGACAAAGAGAAAGGCGACCAGCGGCAGCAGCAGCCGCACGGTCGTGCGCAGAAATGGCCCGATCACCCGACCCCACACGCTCAACGGGATCAGCGCCAAGAGATAGAGCAGCGTGGGCAGCCAGTAGCCAGGCCCCAAGAAATCGACCAGGACCAGGCAAAGCGCCAGCGTCAATTTGGTCAGCGGGTTCAGCCGGTGCAGCGGGCTGTCCCGTTCAATGTACAGGCTCAGGCGTTCGGACACGGCAGGGATTGCCTAGCGCCGGGCATAGGTGGTCGGCGTGGCGGACTCGACCAGCACATTCTCGGCACGCGGAAAGCGCGCCACATAGCGGCTGGACAGGCCTTTGACCACAGCCCACGCCAAGAAACAGGTAGCGATCTTGTCGATCGGCTCAAAGATAAAGTTGGTCGCCAACACCGACTCGATCAGCCCGCGGCCCGACGCCAGCAGATAGGCGGTCAGGAAAGAAGAGCCGCTGGCGGTGATGCCGCCGTAGAGCGCCACGTTGATAAAGGCCGAGGCGATCGCCGCCACAAAGGCGATGATCACGCCGCTGAGCAGCACGCCCCACCAGCTTTTGAACCAGCCATAGTTGGCGCAGATGCCCGCGGTCAGGCCGATCAACAGCGCCACCGGAAACCACGGAAAGGCATTTGGATCCATTGTAATGCCCCAGATCATATTGGACAGTGTACCGGTCAAAGCCCCCGCCCATGGCCCGGCCAAGATCGCCACCAGCACCGTGCCGATCGAGTCGAGGTAGATCGGCAGTTTGAGCAGCGACACGATCTGGCCGATCACCACATTGATGGCGATGGCGACTGGGATCAAGACCAGGGTCACCGTACTGAAGTCACGTCGCAAACGTTCGCCAAAGCTCATGGTGTCCTCTCCTGAGATGTGGATATACAGCGGATCATCCGGAAGCACGTTCTCCAAAGCGCGTTACGAAATAGCGGCGTTCATACTGCGGATCAACGCTTCCATGCGCGTCACAAAAAGGTCGATAAAGGCGCGGGCGCGCACTTGCAGCGCCACCTGCAGGTTGGGCGAGCGCTGCCAGGCGTTATAAAAGTCGCCGATGGTCTGGCCCATACCCAACTCACTGCTGAGATCGACCGTGACATAGAGCGGTCGGGTCGTCACCAACTCGGGGGCGAAGGCCAGCGCCAGCGCCAGCGGGTCGTTGATCACGCAGCCCTGAATGCCCTGATAGTCGTCGTGAAACTCCATATAAAAGCGCGTGGCGTCGGCGATAAATTGGGCGACGGGCGAGTTGAGCGCCAGCAGCCGGGCGACATCGCGCTGCGTCAAAACGCATTGGTAGGTCACATCCAACGGCGTCAGGGTGATGGGCATACCCGAATGATAGACGATATGCGCGGCGTGGGGGTCTACATAGGTGTTGAACTCGGCGGTGGGTGTGGTGTTGCCCTGGTGCAGCAGCGCGCCGCCCATGATGATCACCTCACGCACGGCTTCGACGATGCGCGGCTCACGGCGGATCGCCAGCGCCACATTGGTTAGGGGCGCAACGGCCACCAGGGTCATCTCGCCCGGCGCGGCCATGATCTGCTCGATCAGCAGGTCCACGGCGTGTTGGCCGCCGGCGACCTGCGGCGACGGCTCCAGCCGCGCATAGCCCAGACCGGTGTCGCCGTGAGTTTCGGGTGCGGTCAGGGGCGAGCGGATCAGCGGCGTCTCCACGCCGGCGAGGACGGGCACATGGGTGGCGTGCGCCAGCGCCAAGACGCGCAGCGCGTTGTCCACCCCTTGCGCCAAGCCACAGTTGCCGCCGGTGACGGTGATAGCCTCTAGCGAAAGCTCAGGAGAAGCCAACGCCAATAAGATCGCCAGCGCATCGACGATGCCTGGGTCGGTGTCTAGAATAATCCGGCGTGGCGTATGTGTGTCCATGCAGTCGCATCCTCTTGGGGGGGATAACTGGCTGCATTCTATCAGACTTTGTGTGCGGTGACTACTTGACGTGCAGTGGCGGGGCCGACGTGCGGCGGCTGATTGCCCCGCGGCCTGCGGCGGGCGCAGGCGCACAAAACACAAAGCCCAGGCTGAGCGCCTGGGCCTCTTGATAATCGCGTATAATTAGTGTAACCGGCCAATATTGAACGAGACAAGCAAGGGGGTGCGCTTGAGCCGGAGCCTTATTTGGGTGTCGAGCTTGCCAATCGAGGCATACGCCCGCTGGGGGCTTGTTGGACACTCTTTATCGCCGGCGCAGGCCGGCTCGCGCCGGCCACTATACGGCCGGTCACGGCACGCTGCGTCCGCCCGCTGGCGATACAGGCGCTGATAAAGACAAGCGTACACAGAAAGCTGAGCGTTAGAAAGCCTACGACGAGTACGGTTACCAACATGATGACCCAGACCTCCATTTCAACCGAGCCGACATCCCTCGTTAGCCCGCATTATATACAGGGCGAATGGCACAGTCATCGGTCAAACGTCCCTACCCGGCAAGGACAAAAAAGGACAAATGACGTAGGTACAACTCGGCAAGCTAGATATACGCACGCCCTATGTGCAATAGGATACTCGACCGCGCCCACATTTCTGGCTGGACGTTCTACTACCCGTGCTGTTGATGATCCGCTATCTAGTGGTATACAGTCTAGAGATTAACAAACCGTTCACCCGGTCTTTAAACCTTCGTTAAGAAGACGCATAGACTACGTTAAGACGCCAGGCTCCCAAAGGGCGCGATGCAAACAGGCCAAATGTTCGATCGCAACCTGCGCCATTCGAACAGGTTATGGTAAAATCAAACCCATGTCGCGCCAGCTACCTGAACGAGTCCAGCAAAAGCTGATCAACCTGCCCGACAGCCCCGGCGTCTACCAGATGCTCGACGGCGAGGGCAAGGTAATCTATGTCGGCAAGGCGATTGTGCTGCGCAATCGCGTGCGCAGCTACTTCCATGCCTCAGCCCAGCACACGCCTAAAACCCAGGCGTTGGTCGAAGAGATCCGCGATATCACCTGGTGGGTCACGCAAACCGAGTTGGAAGCGCTGGTGCTTGAGAACGAGCTGATCAAACGCTACCAGCCGCACTACAACATCCGGCTCAAGGACGACAAGTCCTTTCCCTACATCAAGGTCAACTGGCAGGACGACTTCCCCAAGATCGAAGTCGTGCGCAAAATGCAGAAGGACGGCGCGCGCTATTTTGGCCCCTATACAAGCAGCCGCGCCTGCTATCAAACGCTGGATGCGCTGCGCCGCGTCTTTCCCTATCTGGATTGCGACCGCGTGATCACGGGGCACGATGAGCGTCCCTGTCTCTATTTCCATATCAAGATGTGCGGCGGGCCGTGCATCGGCGCGCAGACCAAACAGGAATATCGCGCCACGATCCAGCAGTTGATGGATTTTCTGCACGGCGACACCGAACGCGTGCTGAAACAGTTGGAGGCGCAGATGGCGCGCGCCGCCGAGAACATGCAGTTTGAACTGGCCGCGCTCTATCGAGACCGGCTCAAAAGCGCGCAGCAGATCGCCGAGCAGCAGACGATCATCGGCAACCATCTTGAGGATGCCGACTATGTGGCGCTGGAACAAGACCCGCGCACCGGCGACACCGCCGTACAGGTCTTTATGGTGCGCTATGGCCGGCTGATCGGCCGCGAGACCTTTATGCTGGAAGGGGCCGATGCGCCCCAGGCCGAAGTCAACCAACAAGGGCTGCTGGTGGGCACTTTCATCCAGCAGTTTTATGACAGCGCCGCCTTTATCCCACGCATGATCTTGGTGCAGGCCATGCCCGCCGACCAGACAGTGCTGGAAAGCTGGTTGAGTGAGCGCCGCGGCGGCAAGGTCGAATTGCGGCTGCCGCAACGCGGGGCCAAACGCGAGCTGATGGCGCTGGCGCATCAAAATGCCGCCGAATATCTGCGGCTGCAACAGGCCGAATGGATGGCCGACAGCCACCGGCAGACCCAGGCCGTCTCAGAACTGCAGGCCGCGCTTCGGCTTGACCAGCCGCCGCTGCGCATCGAATGTTTCGATATCAGCACCCTGCAAGGGACGAACACCGTCGGGTCGATGGTCGTCTTTGCGCGCGGCACCCCGCTCAAGGCGGCTTACAAACGCTTCAAAATCCGCGGCAAGGGCAGCCAAGGCGAGCCGGATGACTTCGCCAGCATGCGCGAGATGCTGCGCCGCCGCTTCCGGCGCTTGGTCGAAAACGACGACACCGCGGACCCCGGCAACAAGGCGCGGCAAAACGACGAAAACTGGCGCATCCAGCCCGACCTGGTGATCATCGACGGCGGCAAGGGGCAGCTAGGCGTGGCCATGGAGGTCTTTGAAGAACTGGGGCTGATGGGGCGTATCCCTCTGGTGGGGCTGGCGAAACGCGAGGAAGAGATCTTTCGGCCCGGCGAGAGCGACCCCCTCTGGCTCAAACGAGGCAGCCAGGCGCTATACCTGGTGCAGCGCGTGCGCGACGAGGCGCACCGCTTCGCCATCACCTATCACCGCGACCTGCGCAGCAAAGGGCAAGTGCGCTCGCAGCTCGACTCGATCCGCGGCATCGGCCCGGCGCGGCGCAAGGCGCTGCTCACCTATTTCAGCGGCGACCTCGATCGGATCCGCCAGGCGACCGTGGAGGAATTGACCGCGGTGCCGGGTATGAACCGGCGCGCCGCCGAGCTGCTCAAGGCCCAGCTCTAGCCTAGATCAAGTCGCGCGGACAGTCCCCAGACGGCATCGACCGCATAGACCGGACAGACAAGGCCGAGTATGGATAACGCCGTTGTGGAGCAGCAGAACGCCTTCCGCGCGGTTGTGCAGCGCCTGGTCGCGTGGGGTCTGCCGCAGGATGAGGTCGAATATGCGCTGCAGGGCGCGGTGCAGGTAATAGACCTCCCCTCCGGCGCCCAACTCTTTGCCCAAGACACGCCGGTCACCGCCGTCTATCTGCTCAAATCCGGCGCCATCCAGCAAGAACGGGTCACGCTCGACAAGCAGGGCCGGCGCCACATCCGGCTGCGCCGCCAGGCGCGGCCCGACGAGTGGGTCGGCCACTATGACCTGCTTTATAACCAGCAGCACACGACCCGCGCCCGCGCCCCCGAACCCTCGACCGTGATCGCAATCGACGCCGCCGCAGTCAACCGGCTGCTCTACCGCTACCCCCGGCTGCGCCAGCGCATCGCGCCGCTGGAAAAGATCGGGCGGCTGCGCACCATCCCGCTCTTTGGCCTGTTGGACCTGACCGCGCTCAGCTACCTGGCCGATGTCTGCACGCTGGCGGCGCTGGCGGCGCACACCGAGGTCTACAGCGCCGACGCGCCCGCCGACCGGCTCTATATCATCGACCAGGGGCAGGTGACCCTGCAGGGGCAGCCCCGCGGCCAGACCTGGCTGGGCAACGGCATGGCCTTTGGTTTCCTCGACGCTCCAAGGCGCGGCATGAATGTCGCGCTCACGCCGCGCGGTCATGCGGCGGTGACGGGTACGCCGACCACCCTTTTTGTGCTGGAGCGCCAGGATTTCATCGACCTGACCGGGCTGAACCCAGAGCGCCTTGGGCTGAGCCTGCGCCGCGCCGCTGAGGACACGCTCGACAAGGTGACGGTCTTTGCACGCTTTACGCCGCAACAGCGCGCCGCCCTCTTGGGCTATATGAGCCACTATCATATCCCCATCGCCCATCTCTTGATGCAGCAGGGCGAGATCAGCGACAGCCTGTGGGTGCTGATGCCCGGCGGCCGCGCCACGCTGCGCGCGCTAGAGGGCGGGCAGGCGTTGCAGCCCACGGTGATCAGCGGCCCCAATTATTTCGGTGAACTGGCGCTGCGTGCCGAACAGCCGCTCAACTCCACCGTGCAGGCAGAACCCAACAGCCAGTGGCTGCGGCTGCAGACCGACGATTTCCATGCCTTTCTGCGCCAACACGGGCCGGAGCTGGTTGACAAGCTGATGCTCAGCCCTACAGCCGAGAGAGTCCTAGGGCAGCGCGAAACACGCCGCCGCTACGCCTGGCTGCAAAAGGGCGAAAACCTGGTGCTGTTTCAGCGCCGCCACTGGCTGGCGCTGCTGCGCAAGGTGCTCTTTGCCCTGATCCTCTTTGTGCTGGTGGGGTCGGCGGGGCTGATGCTGCTGGGCACGCCGGGGCCGCACCCGGTCTGGCTGTTTTGGCTGTTGAGCGGGGCCGCTCTGCTGGGCACGATCCAATTCGCCTGGGGGCTGCTCGACTATCTCAACGACTATCTGCTGGTGACCAATCAGCGGCTGGTGCGCCAAGAGAAGGTAATCTTTATCACCGAGGTGCGCCAGGCGGCCTTTCTAGAGCAGATCCGCAACATCGACGTCAGCGGCACCTTTTTTGGCAATCTGCTCGGCTATGGCGAGCTAAAGGTCCAAACCGCGGCCACCAGCGGCGCGATCGCCTTTGACTTTGTGCCCAACCCCAATGACTTGCGCCGCACAATCTTGGAACAGCAAAACCTGCGCCAGCAGCATTATCAAGCGTCGAGCAAGATGGTAATCCAAAATCTGTTGGAAGAGCGCTTTGGGCTGCGGCTGCGGCTGCCCAGCCGGGTCTTGCCCGAATCGCCGCCGCCAGGACATGCGCCCAGCGGCCTCTGGCAGCGGATCCGCTATTCTCTAGACATTGGGGCGCACATGCAACTGCGCGAGCAAAACAAGATCATCTGGCGCAAACACTGGATCATCCTGCTGGCCAAGATCGGCGGGCCGCTGACGATCCTCCTGGTCATCGTCCTCTTGATTGCAGGACAACGGCTGCTGCCCGCCGATCTGCAAGCCATCGTCGTGCCCTTTGACATCCTGATGGCGTTTGCCGGCTTGGTAATGCTGGCGACCATCGCCTGGTACACGGCGGACTGGCGCAACGATACCTATGAGATCGACGACAAACAGATCGCGGACGTGGAAAAAAAGCCGCTCTTCTTCTCTGAACAGCGGCGCACGGCGCTGCTCGGAGAGATCGAGAACATCGAGGTGCGTATCCCCAGCCCGCTTCATTATCTGTTCAACTTTGGCAACGTCAGGCTGCAGACCGCGGCCAGCCAAGGGGAGTTCAGCTTTGACTGGGTGCCCGACCCGCGCGGGGTTAGCGAGGAGATCCGGCGGCGCATCGAGATTTATCGCCATCAGCAAGAAGCGACGCGTGCCCGCCAGCGCGCCCAAGAATTGCCCGACTGGTTTGAGATGTACAACCGGCTGGGCGACGGGCAGTAGCCTATGACCCAAAGCTGAGGCGGTCGATCAGCCGTTTGGGCAGCCCGGCGGTGCGCATCTGGCTCTGAGTCAGTTCGACCGGATAAGCCACGCGTTCATACAGCCAGGTCATGTTCTCCAAGTCGAGGATGGCATAGGCGGCGCGCGCGTCGTTGTCGCGCGGTTGGCCCACGCTGCCGGGGTTGACGATCAACCGCTGCGTGGCCGAAGTGGCCAGATACACAGCCTGCCCGGCCTGCGGCAGCAGATAGTCGACCGTGGCGGGCCGATAGTCGCCGTTCAGCGGTTCGTCGCTGTGCAGCCGCCAGCGGTAGATGGCCGGTTTGTGCGTGTGGCCCACCAGACAGATCGGCTCATCGAAGACTGCGAAGTTCTCCAGCGCTATCAGCGGCGTGAGGATATATTCCCAAACCGGCTCACGCGGGCTGGCATGGGTGATCAAAATCTGGTCGGTCTGCGGCGGATGCAGCGGGACATGGGGCAAGCTGTCGAGATAAGCACGGTTCTGCGGCGTCAACTGCTCGCGTGTCCAAAGTACAGCCTGACGCGCTTGGGGATTGAAATCCTCCACATTGATGCCGGGTCGGTCTAGCACCGCCCAATCGTGGTTGCCCATGACGCACAGCTCGGCGCGGGCGCGCACCAGGTCAATGCACTCATTGGGGCACGGGCCATAGCCAACCACATCCCCCAGACACCACACCGTGTCATACTGCCCGGCGGCGTTGGTCAAGACAGTCTCGAGGGCGACTAGGTTGGCGTGGATGTCGGAGAGGATTAAGACTCGCATAGTCGTGCCATCATACCACACGCCCGGCAGGCGAGCGAACGCGCTGCGCCCCCCTCGTCACCCCC
>JADLFO010000079.1 GCA_020845455.1 Caldilineaceae bacterium | reverse complement strand
GCAGGGCGCGCCGGTCCATCTCGTCCAAGCCGACGTGGTGGCACAGCCACCGGCACTGCCCCCACTGGACGGCATCCTGATGGCCAACCTGCTGCACTTTGTGGCCGACCCGCCGGCGCTGCTGCGCCGCCTGCACGGTTGGCTGCGACCGGATGGGCGGCTGCTGGTCGTGGAATACGAGCAGGTCGCGCCTATTCCCTGGGTCCCCTATCCCGTGCCGTTGGCGCGCCTGGCGGAACTTGCCCATGAGGCCGGGTTTGGCCCTACGTCGCAGATCGGCAGCCGCCGCTCCCCGTCCAGCGGGCGGGGGATGTACGCGGCATGCATTCACAAGATAAAGCGAAACGATTGACAGCAGGTCAGCCGTCGAGTAAAGTAGAGCATCGCATACGCCGGCCTCTCATATGCCGGCCAATGGACACTGGGCGCTGTATAGAATGACGCACGGAATCGAGGTCAAACCATGCTCCCGCTCCTGTTTATGTTGCTCCTCCTTGTAATCGGCGGCTGGCTCGACGCCCGGCTGAACTGGCAGCAGGCGGACTCCCCCACATAAACGTACCGGTAGACCGCATATTGCTGGAGGACCACAACAGGAGGGGATGATATGGGTGCAGGACATTTTGCACTGGCAGCCGGGCTAAAACGATGGGCGCCGCGCCTCCCGCTCTGGGTGCTAATTCTGAGCGCCTATTTGCTCGACGTGATCTTTATCGTGCTCTTTGCGGCGGGGATCGAGAGTCTTGCCCAGATAGACCCAGCCAACCCAGGCTACGGCGGCGCGATCATCCATGCCTACTACACCCATTCGCTGGTGGGGGCCTTGCTCATCGCCGCGGCTGCCGGGCTGCTGGCTAGCCGCTGGTGGGGGCGCGGCGGCGGCTGGATCGTGGCCGGGGTAGTCTTTTCGCACTGGCTGCTCGATCTAGTGGTGCATCGCCCAGACATGCCGATATTACCGGGCAATGCAGGCAATTTGCCGCTGCTGGGGTTGGGCCTCTGGCAAATTCCGCTCGCCAGCGCTGCAGTAGAGTTGGCGCTGGTCTTAGGCGGAGCCTATCTCTACTACCGCAGCGCCGCGCGCCTGCCCACCCCAGCCGGGATGACGCCTGTCGCCCAACGGCAGTGCGTCATGACGGCCAGCGTCACGGTCGCCGTGCTGCTGCTACTGATCCTGATCAGCGACGTGATGGGGCTGTGATTCCGCAGCCGGGGGAGCGCTCCCCCGGCTGCGGAATCGAATTTCCTCGCGTCTACCCCTCCCACGGCAAAGGCACGCCCAGACGGGCGCTAGCCTTGCGCGCCGCTTCCTGCTCCATCTCACCATAGTGGATGCCGTTGGCGCGGTGCTGTACCATGCGCTCGGACTCAATCGCCCCCGGCAGCAGGGCGCGGTCCGTGCCCGGCATGGGCGTGTAGGTCTCGCAGATATCGCGCACCATGCGGTCGGTCTCGGCGCGGAAGACCTCCTCCGGCACAACCGAATCTACATGGATCGCCAGCACCATGCCGCCGTTGCGCGCCCCCGGCCAGCGCGCCAGCGGCTCGTCGGAGACGGTGAAGCCGGTCAGCCCGCCGCCCATTAGGCTGGCGATCGCGCCGTAGCCGATGCTCTTAAAAAACGCCGCGGGGATCATCGAAAAGAGCGCCTCATATTCCGGCCCGCGCTGATAGTCCGCCAGGATACAGGTCGCCGCATCCAGCACCACCGGCTCTTCCTCGCCGGCGGGGATGGCAAAGCTGATCGGCGGGTTGCCGAAATAGCCAAGCAGCGCCTGCGGGTTTGGCCCGCCGCCGTCGTTGCCATAGCGGCCCTGGTTGCGATAGCCCTGCACCGAATAGCCGATGCAGCCCGCGTCCATGCACATGCGCGTATAGTGGCCCGCCGAGCCATAGTGGCCGATCGAGCGCACCAGCCCCATGCCGATGCCGACTTGCTTGGCCTTGGCAATGGCTCCTTCGGTGGCCTGCACCATCGGCCAATAGCCCAGCGTGCCGTCGCCGTCTAGCACCACGGCGGTGGGCGTTTCATGGATTTGGCGGATGGCGGGCTGCGGGTTGAGGCGGCCCTCCTCAAAGGCTTGGCAGTAGTGGTTGACGGTGCGCGTGCCGTGGCTGCGCACCCCGCGCAGGTCGGAATTGACCAACAGACGGCTGATCGTGGCGGCGTGGTCGTGGCTGAGACCGGCCTTTTCAAAACAGGCCACGGCGAAGGCCAGCAGGCGGTCTTCGTCGACAAGGACAAACGATTCAGGTGGACGGTTCATGGTCGGCTTTCTAGCTGGCGAGAGTTGGACAGTGAATCAGGTTGGCAAGCAAGTGACCTACCGGCGCGGGCAACGCTGTCGGGACACAGGCCGGAAGGTTATAGCCACTTGAGCCGGCGAAAGATAATGCCGGAAATCATAACAAGAACCAGTAACAGCACCACAATTCCGGCAAAGGCAAACGGTGAATTTTGGCCCGGCAGGTCCACATTCATGCCATAGAGACTGGCAATGAGGGTAGGAATTGCCAGCACAATCGTCGCCACTGCGAGAATCTTCATGACATCGTTGAGGTTGTTAGAGATGATCGACGCATAGGCATCCATCATCTGGTTGAGAATGTCACTGGAGATTTTGGTGACTTCGGTCGCCTGGGCATTTTCAGTCAACACATCCTCCAACAGGTTGAGGTCGTCAGGATACATTTCAAAAATCTGGCTGCGCTGGAGCCGGCGCATCATCAAGCCGTTGGATTCCAGGCTGGTGCGGAAGTAGATATAGCTCTTCTGGTAGAGCAGCAGCTCCAGCAGTTCTTTGTTCTTAAGGGACACCTGCAAACGACGCCGAATGTCGTCGGTTTTGACTTCGATCTGACGCAAGAAGTTGATGTAGTGCTGGGAGATCGCAAGGAAGATCTGCAGAATGAGCCGGTGGTGTTTGCTGGTCGAAACTTGGCGCATATGACGCCGGGTGAACTCCGAAACAAAGTTGGTGTGGATGCGGCTAATGGTGATCAGATGCTCTTTGGTCAGGATGATGCCCAGCGGTGTAGTGCTGTAGGGCACATCGGTCGGGTCTTCGCTGTAGGCATGAGGCACCAGGACGATAACCAGAGAATAGCCATCTTCTTCGTCAATGCGGGCCAACTCGTCTAGGTCAAGCGAGGCGGCGATAAAACTCTCCGGCACGCCAAACTCATCGCGCAGCCGGGCGATCTCCGCCGGCTCCGGGTTGACGGCGTGGATCCAGCAGCCGGGAGCAATGGTTTCGATCTGAGTTAATCCCTGCGGGGTGCTGTTATAGATGGTGAACACAAAGCGCGACCTCAACGGTTTCACAACAAAATGGTTCCACAACGGCAGCCGGCGCATCAATACAGCGACCGGCAAAGACAGGGGTGTAACAGACGGTCTGGGAGCTAGGGGGAATCCTGTGGCTGGGGCGGCGCAGCCGGCGGCCGCGCCACCACCACTTCGGCATAGCGCAGCACGCGCGGGCCTTGGCGAAACCCTTTGCGCACCTCGCGCACCACCGTGTCGGGCGGCAGATCGCCGCGCAGCTCGCTCTGCACCGCCACATGCAGGCTGGGGTCAAAGCGCTGGCGCAGGGCAGTGATCGGCTGAATGCCCTCTTGGGCCATCAGCGCAATAAAGCGGTCGCGCACCAAGGCCAGCCCGCGCAGCCAACTGCTCAACAGTTTGGCCGCGGCCACGCTCTCCGGGCTGCCGGGGGTGAGCGCCATGCCCTCTTCGTTCTCCCCGGCCAACCGCGAACGCAGCCGGTTGACCAGCCCGCTGGAGGCGGCGCGCGGGTCATGGTGGCCCTGGCTCCACTCGGCGATCTCCTGGCGCTGGCGCGCCAAGAGCATGCGCCCTTCGTCCAAGACAGCTTCCAGCCCGTCGAGCGCGGGCAAAAAATTGGCGGCGAAATCACCGCGCGCCTGGCTGCGCACCTCGTCCAGCTTTTCGGGCGACGGCGTGTGCGCCTCTTCTTGCAGCGCATGGCGGCCCACCAGCACGGCGTTGAGCGTATCCAGCACGCCGCCCACCTGGCGCTCGCGGCTTTCGTCCCGGTCGATGGCGCGCTGCTGCACGCGGCCCAGTTCGCGCACCCGCTCGGCCAGTTCCATCACCTGCGTCTGTGTCGCCACCAACGTCGCCAGCCGCACAAGTTGCTCCTGCGTCGCCAATTCGGTCAGCTTGCGGCTGAGGAAGATCAACTGCTCATGGTCGGCGCTCATCTGCTCGGTAAACTCGACCAGGCGATCCTCCAACGGCTCCTCGCGCCGCGCCGTCTTGGTGAGATGCTGTACCAGCAGCGCAAGCTGGGCCGTCTCCTGATTCAGGCTCGTGGCCGTCTGCTGGACCAAATCTTGCAGCGCCTCTACCTGATTGCCCAAGTGCAGCAAGCGGCGGTGGATTTGGGCCAATTCAAAGGGAGGAAGGGTCGCGCCGCTCTGTGGATTCGTCTCCATCGGTGGTTTCACTTTGGCGCTGTCTGCGTGGGTGCGGATGACGTGTGAATGGCTGCTAGATGGCGAAAAGTCTGAAAATGCCCGGCTAGACAGCGGACCAGGCGTGAAAGGCGTCTTCGATCACACGGCGCGAATCGGGCTGGATCTGATAGGCGTCCAGATCGGCCATCACCGCCCAGGCGACGGCGGCGGCATCGTCTTGGGCCTGGGCCGCGCCGTCACGCAGCCGCGCCCAATAATCGATCACCACATAATGATATTCGATCTGTCCGGCGTCGTCACGCTCGATCGGCTCGAAAGTCCCCACAATACCGCCGATCTCGACCTCGACGGCGCATTCCTCATTGACCTCGCGGCGCGCCGCATCGACGAGACGCTCGCCCAGGTCTACCAACCCACCGGGCAGCCCCCACTGCCCGGCGCGCGGCGGGTTGCCGCGCTGCACCAACAGCACTCGGCCCGCGCCGTCAAAAACCGCCACGCCTACGCCCACCAACGGCGCATCGGGATAGCGACGGCGGGCCGTCACAGGCCGGGTCTGATGCCCGTCAGATAGAGGCTGTGTGCGTGAGGATGAACTTGAGGATGGGCTTGAGGATGTAGTCATGGCGTTGCCCATTCTTTAATCTGTGTGGCGAGCGCGCCCAGGTCGTCCAGCCGCGCATCGGGCCGGACCTGGCCGGCCAACGTTTCGTTGTCATGCGCCACCTGGGGGCTGGTGCTTTGCGCCAATAGCACAGTCAGTGCGCCCGCCTCCAGCCCGCCGGCGATGTCGTGGCGCAGGCTGTCGCCCACCACGACCACCTCATAGGGCAGCGCGTCCCAATGCTCCAGCACCACGCCGATCAACTGCGGGTCGGGCTTGCGATATTCGACTGCGGCGCTGCTGATCACCATATCGAAGTAGCGCCGGATGCCCAAATAGTCCACCATGCGCTGGAAGACACGGTCGCAGTTATAGTTGGCGACCAGCGCCAAGCGATAGCCGCCGGCCTGGAACGCGGCCAGCAAGTCCTGTGCGCCAGGGCGAAGCTGCCAAGCAGTCATCTCCGGCGCATAGAAAATGTCCACGGCGCGGCGCAGCACGTCCGGGTCCATGCGGCTGGCGGGGTAGTCAAAGAACTGGAGCAAAAAACTCAGGGCGTCGTCGGCGATATGCTCTTCCTGCTCTTCCTCGGATTTTTCCTCGGAGAAGCGCCGCGCCTCGACGATATTGCTCCAAAAACCGTCGGGGAACTCCATGCCGGTGCTGCGCATATAGGCTTCGGCGGCCTGCGCGCCTTCAGCCTGGGCTGCGGCGAGGTCACGCGTGGGCACGGCCAGCGTATAGTCGAAATCAAAGACGATCCCCTGCACCAAGCACGGCGCGGCAGGCGGGGCCGTGTCGCCCAGTTCGGGGAAGAAGTTCTCCACCAACCGGCTGATCGCCTGGTCGTCGAGCGCCGCCGGCTCCATCTCGTCCACTTCGGGCGGGGGCGGCTGAGGGGCGGAGGTCTCCGGCGGCGGGCCAAAGAGCGCATACTGCTCGGCGGAGGTGAGCGAACGCCCCTGGGCGCGCGCGCGCGACAGGAAGGCTTCTTTTTCTTCCGGCGTCAGCGGCTCCATCCCGGGCCGCAGTTCAATGGCGTCGAGGCGCGCCGGCAGCCCGGCATCTTCCTCCGGCTGTGCATCCAGAGAAGCTGCCGGCTCGTCGTCTGGGCGTTTGGCGCGCGAGTCAGAGGCAGACATAGGCAATCGATTTAGCTCACAATGGCTTGGTCCCGTCACAACCGGCGGGGTGAATGCGGGCTGTATTGTAGGCCAGAATGGGGTGCGTGGCAAGCTGCCGCGCTTCGCTCCGCCCCCAATGCACGCTTCCGAACGGAGGGTTATGGTACAATCCTGCGGGTTCGACGATGAAAACAACCATGAATCATCCTGGAAATTGTGTTGCCTGCGCAGGCGGGCCTTAGACGGGCTGCCGTGGGAGCCAGGGGGCTTCACCGCATCTTCTTACGCCCACGATCTCTTGCCGTACGGACACGATATGCCGTACGCGGCGATGGACAGGGGCAGCCCCCTGCCTCGCCCAGACTCCGGGACGGCTTTCTAACCGCACATGCTTGCAGCGCGCACAAAGCAGGAGAGCAAAAGATGGCGCATACGCTACAGGTCGGCGGGGTTCGCTGCCATATCCTCAGCGACGGGTTGACCCTGGCCGACGGCGGCGGCTTTTTTGGCGTGGTGCCGCGCACGCTCTGGCAGCGGGTGATCGCGCCCAACGACCAAAATCAAGTGCCCTGCGACACGCGCAGCCTGCTGGTCGAATCCGACGCCGGGCTGATCCTGGTGGATACGGGGCTGGGCGACAAGCTCAACGCCAAACAGCGCCAAATCTTGGGGCTGGACGACCGGCACGAGCGGCTGGTGGGCGACCTGGCGCGGGTGGGCTATGCGCCGGGCGACGTGGATATTGTGCTGCTCACCCATCTGCACAGCGACCATGTGGGCGGCGCCACGCGCTGGGACACGCCCGACGGCAGCCCCGGCCCGCCGGTCGCCACCTTCCCGCGGGCGCGCTATTGGGTCCAAGGCGGCGATTTTGGCGACGCCAACGCGCCCAACGAGCGCACAGCGGCCACCTACTTTGCCGACAACTGGCAGCCGCTGCTCGACGCGGGCCGTCTGGAGGTCGTCGACGGGCCGATCTGCCTGGGGCGCAGCGTACGCACCGAGGTCGCGCCGGGGCATACCGCCGCGCTCCAGGTCGCCTGGGTGGAGGATGGCGGCGAGACGCTGCTCTTTTTGGGGGACGCGTGCAACTGGGCCGCCCATTTTGACCGGCTGGCCTGGGTTCCGTCGTATGACATCTACCCCATGACGAGCATCGAGACCAAACGGCGTCTGCGCGCCGCGGCGCTGGCAAAGGATGCGCTGCTGGTCTTCCAGCACGACCCGCAGGTCATCACCGGGCGGCTGGTGGAAGGGCCGCGCGGGCCGGAGGTGCGGGCGATCTTGACCAAAGACGCCTGGTCCGACCCGCTGGTGTAGAGAGCTCACCGCAAAGTCGCAAAGGGCGCAAAGGCCAGAGAAGCGTCGGCTAGGGCGCTCAGTGCATCGGTGTACCGGATCCCCTAGTGAATATCGTGAGGCCATAGTGGGCGGCAAGATAGTCTGCCCAGCCCGCCTCAAACGTCTCGGCGCTGACTCCAAAGACCTCCACGACTAGCGGCTCCCACCGGTCATACTTGTCCATCGTTTCCAGCAGCCGCGGGATACGCTCCGGGCCGTAGGTGGCGGCGGCATACTCCACCATGGTCGCCAGGGCTGCGGCCCGCGTCGAAACGAGCGGATCGCTGACCGTGATGTAGCGGTTGGTCAGGGGCAGGGATGTACTGCTGCCCCGCGGCCGACTCTCCAGCCATCTTTGGATCACCACGCTCTGCTCAAAGCGTGCATCGCAGGCAAAGGGCAGGTGGAATTCGATCGGTGATTTCATCCACAGCCCATGCATGGCGCACAACTCCAGCGTAAAGGCCGGTTCGACATAGGGCTGGCCTGGATCAAGCTGGCGATCGGCAAAGATCCGCTGCACCACCGACACACGCCACTGCGCCAAGGGTAGGTCGCTCGCCCACAGCTGCCACAGAGCGACGCCGCTTACTACAGGCCACAGTGGGATCGCCATACTATACTGCTCATACTCGCGCAGATAGGGACCTTCGTACTGCAGCGCCAACTGGTACTCGAAGTCGTCCAACAGCCGCAGCACAATGGCTTGGGTCAGTAGTTCCTCCGGTGTCACGTCCCCCGGCGTCAGATAGGCGGCAGGCGAGGCCACGACGATGGGCGTCTGCACCCTCTGCCACAGCGTGAAGTCGCCGGGCGCATGGCCGGGGTCAACCTGGATCGCACGCGGCTGCGCCGGCAGCGGCCCGGACAAGAACGCCGCGTAGAATGCGGGGTAGAGCCGCTCCAGATGGGCGGCTGATGCCTTCACCGCATCCTCGTCCAGTTGGCGGTAGTCAAAGACAAAGTGGTTTGTCTCCAGCCGGCGCACCTCGCCCCACAGCGCGGCGCTGGGCGGGGTGCGTCTCCAGCCGTCACCGGTCTGGCGGTAGACGCGCGTCTG
>JADLFO010000078.1 GCA_020845455.1 Caldilineaceae bacterium | reverse complement strand
TTGGCGCAAAGGTCGCAAAGAACGCAAAGGTCAGAGAAGCAGTAACCAGCCGCCAGTTCCAGATCGGCGGGCCGGTCCGGGCAGCCCGGTTTACCGGGCGTCGTGCTTTAGCCAGGTCGTTTACGGCATGGCGGACGACAGCGACCGCCGCGGATGCCAACAATGCCAACAATGCCAACAATGCCGGCGATGGCTGAACCAATCGCGCAGGAACAGACGATAGCCCTTCCGATCCGGGAATTTCTGCTCGTCGAGCAATGCCCGGTGGAATGGCGCGTCTTCGACCTCTACATCATTCGCGACGACGACCTCGTCTTTTATGTCGGGCAGTCTTTCCAAGCCTTTGACCGCGTCTGGCGCCATGTGCGCGATGGGCACAAGGCCCGGTCGGTGGTGGGCCGGTTTATCCTGCGCAACTGGCCTAGCTCGCTGCGCTATACCGTCGAACTGCTGAGTTCCCGCGCCGGGCGTTTTGCCGGGGTGGGCCACGATCTGACTGCAGCCGAAAACAGTCTGATCGCGCAGTTTGCGCCCTGCTTCAACCGCACGGCCAACGCCCGCCCCACGCCGCTGCCCGCAGACTACGCCCCGCCCAGCGGGCCGATTCGCTGTTCGCGCAACCTCAAACATCTGATCCGCGAGGCCGGCTATGCCCGCCAAGCCGAACAACGCAAGCAGATGTTGGATGAAATTTCCGCCGGATAACGCCCGCCAAGCCGATGGGTGAACCTATTGAAGATCAGCAAAGCCGTCATCACTGCCGCAGGCCGCCAACAACGCACCCTCCCTTTACAACTGCTCATCGACCGCGATGGCATCGAACGGTCGGTGCTGCAAATCCTGATCCATGAAGTCGTCCAAGCGGGGATTGAGGAGATCGCCGTGGTCGTGCGCCCCGGCGACGAGACCGCCTATGCCGAAGTCGCAGGCGACCACGCCGGGCGGCTGCATTTTGTGCCGCAGGCCGAGTCACTGGGCTATGGGCACGCCATCTACTGTGCGCGGGACTTTACGCAGGGAGATCCCTTCTTGCACTTGGTCGGCGACCATCTTTATGTGCAGCGCGACGCGCCCAGCTGCGCGCAGCGGCTGGTCGAACTGGCCCAAGCCGAGGCCTGTACCGTTTCGGCAGTGCAGCCCACGCGTGAAAGCCTGCTGCCCTATTTTGGCGCGATCGGCGGGCGGCCCGTCTCCGGCCGCGCCGACCTCTACCGCGTCGATACTGTGATCGAAAAGCCGACCCCCACTGAGGCCGAGCAGCGGCTGATCGTGCCGGGGCTGCGCGCCGGGCATTATCTCTGCTTCTTTGGCATGCATGTGCTGACGCCCACGGTGATGGATCTGCTGGCGCAGCAGCTTGGCGCGGCCAAGGACGACAGCCGCCGCGTGACGCTGTCGTCGGCGCTGGCCGAACTGGCCCCGCGCGAGCAGTATTTGGCCCTGGAACAGCAGGATTCACGCTATGACCTTGGCGTGAAGTATGGGCTGCTCAGCGCACAACTGGCGCTGGCGCTGCATGGCCGCGACCGCGACGAGGTGCTGACGCGGCTGCTCGAATTGATGGCCCAACGCGACCTGGCCGCGGCGGGGAGATAGCCGCCATGGGCGAACTGGTCCGGATCATCACCGCCGCTGACCCTGCTGTCCGCAACCGGTCGCTGGATGCCTTCTGCCGCAGCGCCACGGCGCGTCAACTCCTGGCCGAATGCGCCGCGCTCGAACGTTTTCGCCGCCAGAGCGATAATCTGTATGAACGGGTGCGCGCCCTTTTTTTCCTCTACGCTATCTACCGCTTCCACCTGCCGCGCGTGCTGACCCATCCGGGGCCTGGCTATATTCCTTTTGAGGGCTACACCAATCTGCTCAGACGCCGTTTTGAAGAGGCGATCGACCTCTTCTTGGCGGCGCAGGACCCCAAGCGCGGCCCGACCGATGCGCTGGCGAGCGCCTTGGCCGCGGCCTATCATGCCCTGGCCTTTCAGACTTTGGCCGACCAGGTGCGGCGCAGCGTGCGCTCGGTGCGCGGCAACCAATGGATGTTCCGTACCGGCCACCCCGCCGACCATCCGCTGCGCGTGCGCCCGGAACTGTATGCGCCGGAGGCGCGACAGCAAGGGCTGTTCCCCATTTTGCATGAGGCGACGCCCGTGCGTCTGGACCTGAGCCACAGCGGCTGGAGCGACATCTTCTTCCTGGGCATGGATTTCCCCGAAGGCGCGCGCGTGCTCAATATCTCGGTGGACTTGAGCGTCCACGGCAGCGGCAGCGCCGGTCCTCAGCCACCCATCGAGACCTATTTCCGCGTGATCGACCAGCCGGTTCTGCGTCTGGTAAGCGTGGACCTGGGCGCCGGCGCCGAGATCACCACGCTGGCCGAGGTCTTTGACTTTGCCAAGGACTACTTGGGGCTGCTCAAGGCCGCAGTGATCGCCGCCGGGATTGTGCCGCCGGGCATGGAAGGGGCGGAACAGCCGCTCGCCGACCTGCTGGCGCGCCTGATCGGGCCGGGGCACGGCATCGAACTGGTGAGCCAGGTCAACGGTATCCCCAAGGGGTCGCGGCTGGCGGTGTCGACCAACCTGCTCGCCTCGTTGATAGCGGTCTGTATGCGCGCCACCGGGCAGACCCGCAGCCTGACCGGCGCGCTGGCCGAGGATGAGCGGCGCATCGTGGCGGCGCGCGCCATCCTGGGCGAATGGCTGGGCGGCTCCGGCGGTGGCTGGCAGGATTCCGGCGGCGTCTGGCCCGGCATCAAGGTGATCCAGGGCGTGGAGGCGGGTGCGGATGACCCGGAGTTTGGCATCAGCCGCGGGCGCTTGCTGCCCAACCACCGCATTTTGACGCCCGACGAGGTCTCGCCCGCCACCCGCCGGCAATTGCAGGATAGCCTGGTGATGGTGCATGGCGGCATGGCGCAAGATGTGGGGCCGATCCTGGAGATGGTGACCGAGAAGTATCTGCTGCGCGCCGAGGCCGAATGGCAGGGACGCCAGGAGGCGATCCGGCTCTTTGACACGATCTTGGCACAGCTGGAGGCGGGCGATTTGGCCGCGGTGGGCGCAGCGACCCACCGCAACTTTCACGGGCCGATCCAGACGATCATCCCCTGGGCGGGCAACCTCTATACCGATAGGCTGATCCAGCAGGCGCGGCATGAGTTTGGCAGTGGTTTCTGGGGTTTTTGGATGATGGGCGGCATGGCGGGCGGCGGCATGGGCTTTATCTTTGACCCCCAGGTCAAGCCGCAGGCGCAGACGCGCATGGTCGAGATCATGCGCGCCGCCAAACAGCGGCTCGAACATGCCGTACCCTTTGGCATGGAACCGGTGGCCTACGACTTCGCCATCAACGAGCGCGGCACTTGGGCCACGCTGCACACCGGCGCAGACGCGTTGATGCCCGCGGGCTATTACACGCTGACTGTGCCCGCCCTGCTGCGCTTTGAGCAACGGCGGCTGTCGCCCTTCCGCCGGGCCGAGCTCGACCGTTTTGGCGCGGCCAGCCGCACTGACGTGCGCTTGGCCGGGATGATGGAGACGCTGTTTGACCGGCTGCTGCCCAGCGGCGACGGCCACCAGGCCGAGACCGAGAGCCTGGCCGCGCTGCTGGAACGCTATGGGTTTGATCGCGTACAGCATGAGCAGATCCGCGCCGATATGCGCAGCGGGCGCATTGGGCTGGCGCAAAACCGGCTGCCGGTGAGCAGCCAGATCGAGGACGTGGAACCGGGCGCGGTCGTCGATCTCAGCCAGGGATTGGAGGGGCGGCGCTATGCGGCCCAACGCCGGCTGGGCGCGAGCGCGCTGGCCGCGGGGCAGGTGGCGGTGGTGACGCTGGCCGGCGGCGCGGGCAGCCGCTGGACGCAGGGCGCAGGCGTGGTCAAGGCGCTTAACCCTTTTGCCCGGCTCGGCGGGCAGCACCGTTCTTTTCTGGAGGTGCATCTCGCCAAGTCGCGGCGCGCCAGTGTGAGATCCGGCGCGGCGCTGCCCCATGTGATCACGACCAGCTTTGTGACGCACGACGCCGTCGTCCAGACGCTGCGCGACGCCGAGAACTTTGGCTACGCCGGGCCGCTCTATCTCTCGCCGGGCCGCATGATTGGGCTGCGCATGGCGCCGATGGCGCGCGACCTGCGCTTTGCTTGGGAGGAGATGCCGCAACAACTGCTCGACGAGCAGGCGCAAAAGATGCAGGATTCGCTGCACGCCGCGCTGATCGGCTGGGCGCAGCAGGCGGGCGAGGGCAGCGACTACACCGATAACCTGCCGCTGCAATGTCTGCACCCGGTGGGCCACTGGTACGAAGTCCCCAATATGCTGCGCAATGGGCTGCTGGCCCGTCTGCTGGCCGAGCGCCCGCAACTGCGTTATCTGATGGTGCATAACGTCGATACGCTGGGCGCCGATGTCGACCCAGCGTTCTTGGGGCAGCATATCCAAAGCGGCGCGACCTGGACCAGCGAGGTGATCGCGCGGCGCATCGACGACCGCGGCGGCGGTTTGGCGCGCGTGGACGGCCATGTGCGGCTGGTCGAAGGCTTGGCGCTGCCGCGCGAGGAGATCGAGTTCCGGCTGGCCTATTACAACACCGGCACCAGCTGGCTGGAGATTGACCGGCTGCTGGCGATCTTCGGTTTGCGCCGCGGCGATCTCGCCAACGCCGAGAAGGTGGCGCAGGCGGTGCGCGGGCTGGCAGCGCGTATGCCTACCTATATCACGCTCAAGGATGTCAAAAAACGCTGGGGCAAGGGGCAGGAGGATATCTATCCTGTGGCGCAGTTTGAAAAGCTGTGGGGCGATATGACCGCGCTGCCGGAACTGTCCAGCCAGTTTGTGGTGGCGCCGCGCCCGCGCGGCCAGCAGCTCAAGGAGGTCGCGCAACTGGACGGCTGGCTGCGCGACGGCTCCGCAGCCTATGTCGAACAGCTCTGCCTGTGGCCGGAAGTATAACCGCAAAGGGCGCAGAGGACTTTGCGTCCTTTGCGGTTGATTCCCTGAAGGAGGCGCGATGGCGGAGGGGGTTGGCGCGTGGTTTGCGCGCCCAGGGGCGCAGCCAATTGCTCGATCCGGTATATACTGAGGCGGGGGTTGCCTATCACTTCGCCCCACGCGATGACTTCCGTCATTACTGGCTGCTGCTGCCGGCCGGGCCGCGCGGATGAACACCGATTCAACCGGCGGTTTTTCAACCGCCGTTCGCCTATCAGGCTAGAAAACGAGGTTTACAATGCACTATCGCCCCCATTCCGAACGCTACGACAGCATGGTCTATCGCCGCTGTGGGCGCAGCGGGCTGCTGCTGCCCGCGCTCTCGCTGGGGCTGTGGCACAATTTCGGCGGCGTGGACACCCATGCCAACAGCCGCGCCATGGTGCTGCGCGCCTTTGACCTGGGCATCAATCACTTTGATCTCGCCAACAACTATGGCCCGCCGCCCGGCTCCGCCGAGGAGACCTTTGGCCGCATTTTGCGTGACGACCTGGCGGGCTATCGCGACGAGTTAATCATCTCGTCCAAGGCAGGTTATCGCATGTGGCCCGGCCCCTATGGCGAATGGGGGTCGCGCAAATATCTGCTCGCCAGCCTGGACCAAAGCCTGAAGCGCATGGGGCTGGACTATGTGGACATCTTCTACAGCCACCGCCCCGACCCCGATACGCCCCTGGAAGAGACGATGATGGCGCTCGACCATGCGGTGCGGTCGGGCCGGGCGCTCTATGCAGGCATCTCCAACTATCAGCCGGAGCAGACACGCCAGGCCGCGGCCGTCCTGCGCGATCTGGGCACGCCCTGTCTGATCCACCAGCCCTCCTACAACCTGTTCAACCGCTGGATCGAAGATGGGCTTTTGGATGTTTTGAGCGATGAGGGCATCGGCTGTATTGCCTTTTCGCCGCTGGCGCAGGGGCAGTTGACCAGCCGCTATCTCCACGGCATCCCCGAGGATTCGCGCGCGGCCAAGGCGCATGGCGCGCTCAAGCCCGCGACCTTGACCGAAGAACGTCTGGCGAAGATTCACAAGCTCGACGGCATTGCACAGGCGCGCGGCCAAACCCTGGCGCAGATGGCAACGGTTTGGGTGCTGCGCCATCGGGGCATGACTTCGGCGCTGATTGGGGCCAGCCGTGTGGAGCAGATCGAGGAAAATGTGGCGGCGCTGACCAAGCTGGAGTTCGCCCCAGAGGAGCTAGACGCCGTCGAGGCGGTGCTGGCGGGGTAGGGAGAGATTCACTGCAAGAGACGCAAAGCACGCAAAGGCCGGAAAAGAGAGAGTAGGGAGCAGAGGTCTGCTTCTGCCCCTACTCCCTGCTCCCTATTCCGGTAGCCTCAGGCGGGGACTCTGTCGCCGTTGACCGGAAGTGTGCGCTTCACGGCGGTGCGCTCGTCGATATCCCCTGCGTAGCTGAGCGCTTCGCGGTCGCGCTCGCCGGTGCGGATGCGGATCACTTCCTGAATGGGATAGACGAAGATCAACCCATCGCCGGTCTCGCCAGTGCGCGCCGCCTTGCAGATCGTCTCGATGGTCTTGTCGACGTTGTGGTCGCTGAGCACGATGTTGAGCTGCAGTTTGGGCAGCATGTCGACTTGATAGACGCCGCTGCGTCCGGCCAGCTTGATCCCGCCCTGGCGTCCGTGGCCGCGTACCTCAAAGACGTTCATGCCGACGATGCCCAGTTCGTGGAGCGCCTGTTTGACGTCGTTGAGCTTTTCCTCGCGAATGATGGCCTCAATCTTGGTGGTCATGGCTATTCTTTCCCCTTGAGAAATCTCTTGTTAGGCGTAGGCGCGTTCACCGTGTTCGCTGATATCCAACCCAACCTCTTCCGCCTGCGTCGAGACACTCAACCCAAAGAGTGCATCCAGCACTTTGGCGATCAGATAAGTGGCGACAAAGGCAAAGAGGGCCGCGCCCACAGTCGCAATCAACTGCACCACAAACTGGTTTGGATTGCCATAGAAAAGCCCGTCGAAGCCGAACTGGTTGACGCCGGTGGTGGCAAAGAGGCCGGTCGCCAGTGCGCCCCATGCGCCCGCCATGCCGTGACAGGCCCAAACGTCGAGCGACTCGTCTAGACGGCGGCTGTGGACAAACTGGATGCAATAGTAGCTGATGGGGGCGGCGACCGCGCCGATCAGCAGCGCAGACAGCGGCGTGACAAACCCGGCGGCGGGCGTTACAGCCACCAGCCCCACGACCGCGCCGGTCACGATGCCGAGCACGCTCGGTTTGTTGTCGCGCCAGGCCAGCAGCATCCAGACCGTGGCGGCGGCAGCGGCGGCGGTGTTGGTGTTGACGACCGCGGCCGCCGCCAGCCCATTGGCGGCCAGCGCACTGCCGCCATTAAAGCCAAACCAGCCGACCCAGAGCAGCCCCGCGCCGAGCACCGTAAAGGGGATGTTGTGCGGCTCGATGGTGATGCTGCCATAGCCGCGCCGCGGGCGGATGGCGAGCGCAAAGGCCAGCGCCGAGAAGCCGGCGGCGATATGCACTACCGTGCCGCCCGCAAAGTCGAGCGCACCCAGCGTGCGCAGGATGCCGCCCACACCCCAGACCATGTGGGCCAGGGGATCATAGACCAGCGTCGCCCAGAGCAGGGCAAAGATGAGATAGACCTTGAAACTGACCCGCTCTACGAACGCGCCGGTGATCAGCGCCGGGGTGATGACGGCAAAGGTCCCTTGGAAGGCCATAAAAGCCAGCGCCGGGATCGTGGCCGCGTAGTCGGCGTTAGGTTCCAGACCAACCCCCTGGAGGCCCAGAAAATCCAGCCCGCCGATCAATCCACCCAGGCTCGGCCCGAAGGCCAGTGTGTAGCCGATCAGCACCCACTGGATGGCGATGATCCCCATGGTAATAAAGCTGAGATTGAGCGTAGAGAGGATATTCTTGCGGCGCACCATGCCGCCATAGAAGAACCCCAGGGCCGGGGTCATCATCGTCACCAGCGCGGTGGCGATCAATACCCAGGCGGTGTCTCCGGCATTGATTGTGGTTTCCATCTTTTCCCTGTCCTGTTGCTGGTTCTGTGGCCGTGGCGATGGCCGCACGGATCGATCATCTGACGAGCGAGGGATGGCCCGATTGTAGCAGGCCGCGCCGCGCCGATCATTGTGCGATCTGCACAAAATATGGAAACGGCCTATGGTGCGATTTTGTGAGGGAAGGGAAAACGCCGGCGACAGGGTGATGCAGGTTAAGAAGATATCGAGGTCCTGTCATTCCGAGACTCCTGTCGAGGAATCTCTCTGCTCCGGTGCGCCACTCAGAGAGATTCCTCCCACTGGTCGGAATGACAGGGATCGAGCCCCGGTGTCTGGAATGAGGAGGCCTAGACCGCCTGGGCGACGCGCCGGCCGCACAGCACCTGGTCGAGCATCACGCTCATCTGGCCCAGGGCAAACGAACGGCTGCGGTTGTTCCAGCCGCTGTCATTGCTCATCATCGGCACATGGTCGTCGAGCAGGAAGCCCGTAAAGCCCACCTCATGCAGCGTCTGCATCACCTCAAACATGTCGAGATTGCCCTCGTTGATAAAGGCCTCGCGGAACTTGGGCGCCTGGCCCAGCACGTCGCGGAAATGCACATAGAAGACCTTGCCCTGGCTGCCGAAGTGGCGGATGGCGTCTAAGACCATCCCCGGTTCGGCGTCCATCTCCGACCAGGAACCGACGCAGAAGTCCAGCCCATGGTTGGGGCTGGCCGCCACCTCCATGGCTTTCTTGAAATTCTCATAGCTGCGCATGATGCGCCCCACGCCCGCCAGCGTGGGCACGGGGGGATCGTCGGGGTGCAGCGCCAGCTTGACGCCGGCTTCCTCGGCCACGGGCAGAATGGCCTTCATGTAGTAGATGTAATTGTCCCAGATCTCTTCATCGCTGTAGGGGCGACCGTGGGTCAGGGGCGCGTCCTGCACCAGCGCATAGTCGAAGGCGGTGACGTGCGCGCCGCCGCGCGCCAGGGTGGTGGTGGAGGTGCGCCAGACGCCGTCGATGGCCCAGTGATAGCCAAAGATGGGGATGCCGGCGCGGCCCATGTTGCGGATCGTAGTCTGCATGTGTTCGATCTGTTCGTCGCGGCCCGGTTCGCCCAACATGGCCTTGATGTAGAACTTGATCGGCACGTTCTCGATGGCGTTGAGCCGCAGCCCGGCGTCTTCGCAGCGCGTGCGCAGCTTGAGCAGGTCCATATATTCCCAGTGTGTCTCGCCCGGCAGATGGGGTGAGCCGTGGTACATGTTGAACTGGATGTCTTGGATGCCCAGTTGCTTGGCAAAGAGGATCGCTTCGTCGGTCAGTTGGTTGAGTTGGCCCACAGCCAGGCGCATGGGTAGGCGGTCGAAATCGGTCATGGGAGTCGCTTTCTAGGTCGGTAATCGGTTAGGGCAGGCGGTAGATACGGCGGGTGTTTTCGACAAAGAGCTTGCGGCGGTCGGCCTCGCTGCGCTCGGCGGTGGCCCAACTCAGCACGTCGATCCACTGCGTGTAGCCAATGGCTTGGGTGGAGACAGGCCAGTCGCCGCCGTAGAGCACGCGGTCGGGGCCGAAGCTGTCCAGCGCGTGGTCGATATAGGGCTTGAGCTGTTCCTGGCTCCAGCGTTGGTGATCGGCTTCGGTAGCGAGGCCGGAGAGCTTGCACACGACATTGGGAAAGCCCGCCAGGCGGCGCAGGTCGTCGCGCCAGGGGTCGAGCCGCCCCTCCTGGACCGCAGGCTTGGCGAAGTGGTCCAGGATAAAGGCGACGCCGGGGCACTGCTCGACCAGACAAATGGCGTCTGCGGCCTGGCGGTGGCGGATGCAAATATCGAAGCTAAAGCCGTAGTCGGGCAGGGTCTGAACGGCGGCGACAAACGCCGGCTGCACGCCAAAACCCGGCGCTTCGGACTGGATCATGCGGCGGATGCCGCGCACCAGGGGGGAGTGGGCCAACGCCTCCAGGTGGGGCCGCGCCGCATCCGGCCCTTGCTCCAGCGGCGCGGCGGCGACGATGGCCTGGATGCGCGGTTCTTGCCCGGCCAGTTTACTGACCCAGGCGACTTCGGCCAGACGGTCGTCGGGGTGCAGACCGCATTCGACAAAGACGATGCCCTGCACGTCCACGCCGGCGGCGGCGCGGCGCAGGTCGGCGGGCAGAAAGGGGCGGTTGATGGCGGGCGCATTGGCCAGCCAGGCATAGCGCAGGTGGCCGGGGTCCCAGAAATGGATATGGCTATCGACGACGGCTTGTGACATGGCGATCGTACCGTGGGTCGGGCAGGGTAAAGCGGCGGATAGGATGGGGAGCAGCCGGTAGATTCTATTCTATCACTGCCCCGGCGCAGCTGCAACCACGCCCAGGATCAAAAACCCTCTTGGGTCCCCAACGCGGCACGCCGCGGGAATCCAGGAGGGTGGAGGTCGATGGCTCTGCACTCAAGCCCAGGCGGCGTCTGACGGGTTTGCTGTCAGACGCCGCCTGGATGCGGTGAGCGGGGGATCGTTTCTGCCGGGTTAGGCGGCTTGCGCCGCGATCTCGGCCACCGGCTGCATGACCTCGGCCTGGATCGAGATATGGACCTCGTCGCCCACCAGCACGCCGCCGGTCTCGATGGCCGCATTCCAGTTCAACCCCCAATCCTTGCGGTTGAGCTTGCCGGTGATGCTGAAGCCGGCGGCTTCAAACGGGCCAAACGGGCTGGGAGCCTTGCCTTCAAAGGTCACGTCCAGCGTGATCTCGCGCGTCACGCCGCGGATCGTCAGGTCGCCGATCAGCTTGGCGGTATTTTCGCCGGTGCGCTGCACGCGCTTGCTGCGGAAGACCAACTGCGGGTACTTCTCGGCGTCCAGGAAGTCGGGCGAGCGCAGATGCGCATCGCGGTCGGCCTGCCGGGTGGTGATGCCGGCGGCGTCGACCTTGACCTCGACGGTGCTGTTCTCCGGGTGCGCTTCGTCCAGGTGCAGGTCGGCGCTGAAGCTCTCAAACGAGCCGCGCACCCAACTGACCATCATATGGCGCACGCGGAACTGAATCTCGGTATGGGCGACATCAAGTTTCCAAGCCACGGTTTATTTCTCCTTGCCGAATTGGTTCACTTTGTTATCACGCTTTGATGTCTACAGCATAGCGAGGCGGCGTCACCGGGCTGTCAGCGCGGGCGACAACAAAAGCGTCAACAAATGAGGTGGTAGGCAGTGGGGGGGTAGACGGTGGGGGTACGGACACGAACTGTCGTGTCCGTACGGGGCAGAGGGATTTCACCGCCGGCGCCGCTTGCGGCGCGCACGAGCGATCGACATGCGCAGCGCGTCGGGGCGTGTAGGCCAAAGCACGCAAGCCGGCGAATCTCTCCTCCGCCCTCACTCCCTACTGCCTACTGCCCTCCAGCGCCGCCAGGTCGGGGGCGAGGCGGTCATAGTGGCTGCGGGTGATGAGGCGTTTGGCTGCGGCGAGATGGTCGCGCGCCTCGCCGGGGGGGAGCAGCGGAGCCAGCCAGAGGTGGATCTGCGCGGCCAAAAAGCGGCTGGAGCTTGCCCCCGCTTGCTCCAGCGCGCAGCGAAAGCGCTGGACGGCCAGTTCGGTCTGGCCGCGTTGACGCGCCACCAGGCCCAGGTTGGCCGTCAGCCCGGCGATGCGCTCGGGCTGGGACAGCCGTTGGGCATAGGCCAACCCTTGGGTAAAGTGGGCTTCCGCCGTCTCCAGTTCGCCTTGGGCCAGCGCCAGTTCGCCGGCGGTGGAGTAGAGATAGGGCAGCAGCGTCAACATGCCGCGGTCTTGGGCCAGCGCCAGACCCTGGCGGATATACCTCTCGGCCGCGGGGTCGTGCAGCAGATGCAGATGATAGGCCAGGTTGTTGTGCGCCAGGATGTGGCTGCGCAGCGCCACGTCGTCGGCGGGGTGTTGGGTCAGGTGCAGCGTCTCGCGATAGCGGCTGATCGCCTCGGTCAGCCGGCCCTGCTGCGCATCCAGATTACCTAGTTCGAATTCGACTTGGGCCAGCAGCGTGGCGGTGGCGCCGTCGGGGTGGGCGCGCAGATGGCTTTCGGCGGCGTGCAGATGCGCGGCTGCGCCGGGCAGGTCCAGCCCTTCTAGGGAGAGCGCCGCGCCCCACATAAACTCGGCAGCAAAGCGCAGCGCAGGCTGCGGATGGTCGACCAGCGTGCGCGCCAGATCGGCGACTTCGCCGTAGCGTGCTTGCAGCAGCAGCGCCCCGCTCAGCGTCTGCGCGGCGGCGCGCAGCAGACCGGCATCCTGGCAGGTCCCCGGCAAATCAAGCGCCGCCCGCAGCGTATCCGTAGCCTGACCTAGTTCTCCGGCCTGAAAGAGCGCTTCGCCCAAGGCCGTCAACAGGGCCGGCCGTTGCGCGGGCGTGATGGCCGGTTCCGCCTGGCGGAAGAACGCGACCGCAGCGCGCCAGGCCGCCAGTTCGGCGGCGCGCTGACCGGCCATCCAGGCATATTTGGCGGCCAGGTCAGGCCGGCCGCCTTCGGCGTAATGTTGGGCCAGCAGCCCCGCCACGTCGCCCAGCCGGTCGTGGTGGATACTTTCGAGCGCCGCCGCCACGCGGCGATGCAGCAGCCGGTGGCGCAGATCGCCCACTTCCTGCCGCGCCACTTCGATGGTGAGCGTATGGTCAAAGACAAAGCGCTGGGAGTCGAGCGGCTGGATCAGGCGCGCCTGGCGCAGTTCGTCCAGCGCGTCGAGCGCGGCGCTGTCGGAGAGCGCCGCGGCGCGCGCCACGACCTCGAACTCGAACTCGCGGCCCACGGCCACCGCCGCATCCAAGACCCGTCGCGCCGCATCCGAGAGCAGGGCCAAGCGGCTTTGGATCAAGGTGTAGACCGAGGGCGGCACCACCGGCGTGGCAGGCAGCAAGCTGAGGTTCACCGTGCCGCCGGCGGACAGGATCTGCCAGTCGCGCGCATAGCGTACCAGTTCGGCCAGGATAAACGGGTTGCCCTCGGAACTGCGATAGAGCCAGCTTCCGAAAGGATAGCCGTAGGTGGGGCTGAGACGCCGTGCCAGCGCCATCACCTCGTCGGTGCTGAGCCGGTCCAGGACGAGCCGGGCCAGCAGATCGACGCGCTGTAAGCTTTGATAGAGGATGGCGGCATCACTGCGCGGGGGCATGGGGTGGCCGGTCGCCAAGAGCGTGATGGGCAGGCGGGCCGCGGCAGCCTGGCGCACCAGATAGCCGGCCAGACCCAGGGTAGCGATGTCGGCCCACTGCAAGTCGTCGAGGAAGAGCAACACAGGCTGTTGGCGCGCCAGCGCGGCCAGGAACTGAAAAAAGCCTTCCCACAGCCGGGACTCGTCGGGCGTGCGCGCCGCCATGCCGGCCTGCCCACGACCGGCGGCCAGCTCAGGCGCCAGTCGCGCCACCTCCTGCCACCAGACATCGGGCAGGCGCAGGTGGGGCCGCAGCGCCGCCCAGCCGGGCGCGGCCAGCAGGCTGCGCAGCGCTTCGATGATGGGGAGGTAGGGCAGGCGGCTTTCAAGCTCACGCGCCCGGCCCACGCCGATCCAGGGAGGCGCATCGCTTGCGGCTCCCCGTGCAGCCATCTCCTGGAGGAAGTTCTCCACCAGCCACGTTTTGCCGATCCCTGCTTCGCCTTCGACCAGGATCAGGCAGCCGCCCGCGGCCAGCTTATGCAACTGCTGGAGTTCGGCGGCGCGGCCGATGAAAGGCGTGACCGGCTCGACCGTGACCAACCCGACCGTGACCAACCCGACTGTGGCCGGCGCATAGGCAGGGACAGCGGCGGGCAGGTCGAGCGCATCAGCCGGCAGCGTCTCTACCGGTGTCTCCACCGGCAGGGGCCGGACGAGAGGCTGCGCTACAGGCTCCGGCCGGGGCATTGTGTCGGTGATGATGGCGTCGTAGAGGCTGCGCGTCTCGGCCATGGGCGGCACGCCCATCTCCTCGTCCAACAGCCGCACCAACTCTTCATAGCGGCGGATCGCGCCGGCGCGGTCGCCCGCCAGGTAATGCAGCCGCAGCGCCGCGCGCTGGAGGTCTTCTTGAAAGGGGTCGATGGCGAGCGCCTGCTGCAGCGCGGTCAGCGCGGCGGGGAAGTCGCCTGTCTGCTCACGGCGGCGGCTGAGGGCGGCGAAGCCGTTGATCGCCAGGCGGCGGTAACGCTCGCGCTCGACCGTGATCCAGTCCTCAAACTCCTGGGCGTCGGGCAAATCAAAGCCGGCCAGGAACTCGCCCTGATAGCGCGCCAGGGCAGCGGTGAGCGCAGCCTCGTCCGGGTTGGGGCGGTGCAGTCCAGCTACCAGGGCGCGCGTGTCGACGTCGACATCCTCCGCCAGCGCCAGCCATTCATTGTCCAGTTGCAGGTCGTCGCCCAGCGCCTGGCGCAGACTGTAGAGCGTGGTGCGCAGATTGTGGCGTGCGGCGGCGGCGTTGTGGTCGGGCCAGAGCAGCGCCAAGAGCCGGCTGCGCGCCACCGGCTGTGGGTGGGCGGCGAGGTAGTAGAGAACCGCCCGGCTCTTGCGGCGCGTGATGGGCAGCGGCCGGCTCGCAGACAACACCTGAGGCGATCCCAAGATGCGAATGGCTAACATGTCCGCATACTACTTGTCGCCAGGGGAAAAGTCAAAGGGCGTGGGCTGTTCGACCTCGGTCATGGGCAGCCCGCGGCCATAGAGCAGCAGCGCCGGGGTCAAGATCACGCCGGAGAAGACCAGCGCGGCGCGCAGCGAGCGCAGCCCCACCACGCCTACGACCGGCCCGCCCGCCAACTGCCCCAGCGCGTCGGACTGCCCGTAGATCGAAAGCACGGTGGCGCGCACGCGCGAAGGAAGCTGTTGGTTGAGCCACGTCGACGCCAGCGGATACTGGAGCGAACGCAGCACGCCCGCCGTCCAAAACGCGGCCAACCCCATCCCAAAGCCGGGCGCTAACCCGAAGGTGATGACGCTGACCACCAGCCCCGCCGCGATGGCGAAGAGCAAGCTGTGCAGGCGGCGGCTGTCGGTCATGTCGAGACGCCGGATCAGCGCCTCGGACGCGACCAGGCCCAGAACCATGCCGCCGGCGTTGATCAGCCCGATCCAGACGACGGACGGCAGCGCAGGCCAGGCCGGGAAGGCGAGGGTACGCAGGAAATGCGCCTCCCAGAGCCGGTCGAAGCCCTCGCTGAACGCGCCGAAGACCACGCCGACCGCCAGCAGCATCAACACCACGGGCCGCCCGCGCACCACCTGCACCCCCGTGCGTGTGATCTCGCGCAGTCCGGCCCAGGGCGTGATGTTTTCATGAACAGTCGAGTGAAAGCCCGCTTCGGGCATCACCAGCGCCAGCAGCCCGCTGAGCAGGATCAGCAGCACGCCGCCGATCACCACCGGCAGTTGAAGGTGGAAGACGGCGAGACCCGTGCCCAGGCCGATGCCCGCGAAACCGGCGATGCGGCTCACCTGGCCGTAGCGCAGATAAGCGCGGCCTACCCGTTCGGTTCCGATCTCGTCGGCGATCCAGGCGTCGGTTGCGCCGCTGGTAAAGGTCTCGCCCACACCGCGGATGAACTCGGCCAGGAGGATGGCGGCAAAGAAGGGCAGAAAGCCCTGTAAGACATAACAGAGACCGATCAACGCAAAGCCGATGATCACCGACAGGCGGCGGCTGTAGGTGTCGGCCACCACGCCGGTCGGCACTTCGAAGAGCAAGATGGTGGCTTCCACCGTCGTTCCGACCAGCACCAGTTGCAGCGGGTTCATGCCCACGGTCTGGACATAGTAAACGCCCAGCGCCGTGAAGATCATGCTGAAGGCGAGCGCCGCAAGCCCGCCCATGAAAAGATAGACTCGATAGGCGTCTAGCCTGTACACAAGCATCTCCTGTGAAGTTAGTCCAGGCTTGCGGCGCAGCCGAGCGTTCGGCAGGCGCGGCAAAGCCGGGCCTGGTCATGCCTGGGGCTGCGGCCAATAGAAACAGGCCGCAGACAGGGCAACGTCCACGACCGCGATGCCGGTGCTGGGTTAGGCGCGGGGTTGATCCGCGGGGACCTTAGCGGAGGGGATGCGGCAGGCGGAAACGCTCCCTGTGAGCAAGTCGGTTGGATAGGATGGTGAAGACTGTCACGGGTGGTTTCTCCTGGAAACGGATACGCTCGACTAGCGCACAGGGTAGCGCAGGCGAGGGCGGCTGTCAACCCCCAAAATGCCGCCGCGCCAATGCGGGCCGGTGCTGGTACAATGGGGTGCAGTTGCGTGCAAGGAACCTGATCCTACTGTGCGAAGGAACGAATGCCATGCCCCAGCCGTTGACCGTGCTTTGCCTGGCAAGCTATTTCAAGGGTGGTTTGTTTTTGGAGGAATGTCACCGCCAGGGCTGCCATGTAATCCTAGTGACCGAGGAAAAGCTGGGCAGCGAAGCCTGGCCGGGCCACGCCATCGACGAGTTCTTTATGATGCCCGACCTGGCGCGCCAGCCCGACATCACCCATGCCGTGAGCTATCTGGCGCGCAGCCGCACCATCGACTGCATCGTCGCCTTGGATGATTATGATGTGGAGACCGCGGCCGCGCTGCGCGAACATCTGCGTCTGCCCGGCATGGGCATCAGCGCGGCGCGCCTGTTCCGCGACAAGCTGGCGATGCGCGTGCAGGCGCGCGCCCAGGGGGTCTCCGTGCCCGACTTTGTCCATGCGCTCAACGACGCTCAACTGGCGGATTTTATGCAGCGTGTGCCGCCCCCCTGGGTGCTCAAGCCGCGGTCTGAAGCGGGATCCATGGGCATCAAAAAAGTCCACAGCGCCGAGGAGGTCTGGGCGCTGTCGGAGACGCTGGGCGACCGCCGCTCTTACTATCTGCTGGAGCAGTTTGTGGCGGGCGATGTCTATCATGTGGATTCGGTGATTTGGGATGGGGCCGTGGTCTTTGCGGCGGCGCAGCGCTATGGGCAGCCGCCGATGTCGGTCTATCAGGGCGGCGGCGTCTTTGTGACCAGCACATTGGCTTACGGCAGTGACGAAGAGCGCACGGCGCTGGCGATCAACCAGTCCGTGCTGGCCGCGCTGGGCATGGAGCACGGGGTGACGCATGCTGAGTTTATCCGCGACCAGGCCGCCGGCCGGTTTACCTTTCTGGAGATCGCGGCGCGCGTGGGCGGGGCCGGCGTGGACAAACTCGTCGAGATGGCGACCGGCGTCAACCCGTGGACCGAATGGGCGCGGCTGGAGGTGGCGCATCTGCGCGGGGAAACCTATGGCGCGCCGCAGCCGCGCCAGGGTTTTGCGGGGCTGCTGGTGTCGCTGGCGCGACAAGAATGGCCGCACACCGGCGCATTCGACGACCCGGAGGTGGTGTGGCGGCTGGAAAAGCGCCACCATATCGGGATGATTGTGGCGAGCGACGACCGGCAGCGCGTCCAGGACTTGATCGCGGGCTATGTGCCGCGCATCGCCCAGGAGTTCACGGCGGTCGAAGCGCCGCTGGACAAACCGCCGGATTAAGGGGGTACGTTTCACCATGGGGGCGCGCGTGCTTGTCACCCTGTTCACGCAGTGGCGCGCAGCACCGCCGTCTGCGGCGAAGGGTCTCTCTGGGCAGCACGCCGCAGCAGACGCAGAGAGATTTCTCGACAGGAGTCTGAGAATTATTCTCATTTGCGAGTCCCGCGTCTGACAGGGAGGAATTGTGATCTCGACCTACCTTCTACTCTGCCGCCTGCTGCCGCTGGGGGTGATCCTGGCCCTAACCCTGGCGGCGTGTACACCCTCTGCGGCCCCCTCGCCCCAAACGGCTGCACAACTCACACCCGCCGCGCGCGGCTTGGCCGAGGGCGAAAAGCTGCGGGTGGTGGCGACGACCAGCATCGTGGCCGATGGGGTGGCGCAGGTGGGCGGCGATGCCATCGATCTCGTCACGCTGCTGCCGCTGGGCGCAGACCCCCATGCCTACACCCCCACGCCCCAAGACCTGCGCACGCTCAACCAGGCCGATGTGATCTTTATCAATGGGCTAGGGCTGGAGGAGGCGCTGATGCCGGTGCTGGGCACGCTGGACAGCGCCGCGCCGGTGATCGAAGTCAACGCCGCAGTCACGCCGTTGGCAATGGACGGCGTACAAGAGGGCCATGCACACGGCGCGGGCGACCCTCACACCTGGTTTGACGTCGCCAATGTGATCCTGTGGACGGGGACGATCCGCGATGAACTCAGCCGTCTAGACCCGGCGCACGCATCCGGGTATGCCGCAGCCGCCAAGCGGTACGCGGCGACGCTGACCGAACTGGATGCCGAGATCCGTGCCCGCATCGACACGCTGCCCCAGGAACGGCGCAAGCTGGTCAGCGACCACGCCGAGTTCAACTATTTTGCGCACGCCTATGGCTTTGAGGTGATCGGCGCGGTGATCCCGGCGCTCAGCACCATGGCGGAGCCGTCGGCCCAGCAACTGGCCGCGCTGCATGACCAGATCGCAGCGGCAGGGGCGCCGGCCATCTTTGTGGGGACGACGGTCAACCCGCGCCTGGAAGAGCAGCTTGCCCAGGATTTGGGTATCGAGGTGGTGACGCTCTACACGGCATCGCTCAGCCCGGCGGATGGCCCCGCTGCCACCTATGTCGACCTGATGCGCCATACCGTCGAAAGCATTGTCGCTGCGTTGGGGAGACACCCTTACCGCGCGCCGGGGTAGGAGACGGGGGGATGCTTGCGCAACTCCTCTTCGATCAGGTCCGACCCCAGACCGGGCCGGTCGTTCAGTTTCAGATAACCGTTTTCCACCTGGAAGGGATGGGTCATGATGTCGTCGCGCCAGGGCGCGTCGTCCACATCTAGCTCTTGGATGTAGAAGTTGGGGATCGTGGCGCAGACCGCAGCCGAGACCAGGGTATTGATCGGGCTGTGACAGTTGTGCGGCGCGACCAGCGTGTCATAGGCGTGGGCTAGGTCGGCGATCTTCTTGCCCATGGTGATGCCGTTCCAGGCGAAGTCGGGCATGATCACATCCTGCGCGTGCAGGTGCAGAAAGGGCTTATAGCCGTGGGTCCCAAAGAGGCTTTCGCCGGTGCAGAGCGGCGTCCGGGTGGATTCGCGCACCGTGCGCAGCGCGTCGGGGTCGAGCGTCTCGGTCTCCAGCCACATCAGGTTATAGGGTTCGAGGGCACGCGCCAGCTTGATCGCTCCGCCCAGCTTAAAGGTAAAGGCCACGTCGAGCGCGATACCCACATCCGGCCCTAGCGCTTCGCGAAAGGTCCCGACGATCAGCTCGGCGTTGCGGATCACTTCGGGCGGGGCGTCGCCGGCATGGTTATAGGTGCGGTTGAGCAGCGGCGCGGCGTCGGGCCGGTCTTTGAGCGCAAAGAGGTTGGTCTTGATGGCGGTGAATCCGCGGCGCTTGACCTCTCCGGCCAGCCGGCGCAGGTCGTCGGTTGTCTCCACCGGGGGTAGGCCGAGCCGGTCGGCATGGCGGGCGCGCACCGACCCGCAGTGTGACCAGTAGAGGCGCAGATCATCGCGCATCTTGCCGCCCAGAAGCTGCCAGACGGGCGCGTTGAGCGCCTTGCCGCGGATATCCCACAGCGCAGAGTCAATCCCTGCCATGGCTTTCCAAGCGATGCCGCCCACATGGCGCAGCGACGCGGTGGAGAGATCCCACCAGATCGATTCGGCCTGCATCGGGTCACGCCCGATCACCCATTCGCTGTAGCGTTCCACCGTGGCCGCTACCGGCCCCGGCGACCCCCAATCGGTGCAGTCGCCCCAGCCCACCAGCCCCGGCTCATTTGTCTCGACCTTGACAAATGTCCAGGGGCGAAATCCACCGTCCACGATATAGGGTTTGACCGCGGTGATCTGCATGAGGGCGCGCTCCGTCGCGATAGGGGTGGGGAAATTGGGTATTGCCAAGCCGTATCGATGCTGCTATGATGGCGAACACCTGTTCTCTGCAATCTAAGCCAACCGCAAGGATTGTAGCATAGATACGCTGCCGCTGCTTGCACAGGTGATGCGCATCCTGATCCGGAGCATTTTAGTTGCAGTGCGGGAGAACAGTTTCCATGAGAAAGATCATCGTGCTGACTTTTGTCACCCTGGACGGCGTGATGCAGTCGCCCGGCGGACCCACTGAAGATACCAGCGGCAACTTTGCGTATGGCGGGTGGGTGGTTCCCTATTTTGACGAGCTTCTGGGGCAGGTCATGGCAGGGCAAATGGGTAAGCCGTTTGCGCTGCTGCTGGGGAGAAAGACATTCGAGATATTCGCATCCTACTGGCCGGATCATGACGACGAATGGTCGGGCATCAACGAGGCAACCAAGTATGTTGCTTCAAACACGCTGACCAGCCATGCCTGGCAAAACTCGGTCTTCTTGAACGGCGACGTTGCAGGGCAAATCAAGCAACTCAAGCAGCAGGATGGGCCTGATATCCAAGTGCATGGCAGCGGCAATCTCATCCAGACTTTGTTGAAACATGATCTGGTCGACGAGTTTTGGCTCAAGATCTTCCCGGTGACGCTCGGCGCGGGCAAGCGCCTGTTTGACTCAGGGACGATGCCTGCTGCCTATACGTTGGTTGAATCCAAGACTTCGCCAAGCGGGGTGATGATAGGGACATGGAAGCGCGCCGGAGAGGTCAAAACAGGGGAAATTCCCGCATAGCTAACCAGAGCCGGCCCGACGGCTACCTGGCCCTTCCCTCCGCCGGCACGGGCAGTTCTGTGCTGGTTCTCCATGCCTGGTGGGGGTTGAACGACGCCCTGCGCGCATTCTGCACGCGGCTGGCCGAATCCGGTTTTGTCGCCTTCGCCCCAGACCTCTACCATGGTCAGGTCGCAGACACCGTCGCGGGCGCTGAAGCCCTAGCCGGTGCGCTCGACGCGCAGCAAGGCCAGGCGATGGCCGACATCATAGAGGCTGTCGAATTTCTCAAGCAGCGATCCGGCGAAAGCGGTCTGGCAGTGATTGGTTTCTCGCTGGGCGCGTATTATGCCCTGAAGCTCGCCGCCACCGCGCCGGAAGATATCCGAGAGGTTGTCCTCTTCTACGGGACGGGGGGCGGTGACTTCGGCGGATCGCAAGCTGCCTTCCTCGGCCACTTTGCCGAAAACGACGAGTATGAGCCGCAGTCCGGCGTCGATGAGCTAGAGACGTCCATCCGGCAGGCCGGGCGCCCGGTGACCTTCTATCGTTACCCCGGCACGGGGCACTGGTTCTTTGAACCGGATAGGCCGGACGCATTCAACCCGGCGGCAGCAAGCTTGGCGTGGGAGCGAACCTTGACTTTCTTGAGGCGCTCCTTCCCCGTGCAAACCTAAGCCATGGGTGGGCTTCTAGCCAAGTATCGAACCGGCGTGCAGCGCTGTGCAAATTGTCGCTTTTCCCAGTGCAAGCCCAAAATCTCACGCTTGGTTCCGGCGAGAGAGACTATAGAGACGCTATAACGTGGGACTATGTTGTGGATTGGGGATTCTGTTAGGAGGAAGCGAACCTATGCCGGATTACTGCGTCATTCACGGCTTCGTGTTTATTATCTACCGCGTCAAACCTGAATAGCGGGACACAATCTGGGGTCCACACTCGCGGTCCGTATCGGATTTCCCACACCGCTCTCTGGGCGCGGAGGCGTCTGGGCGTCAGCGTGCATAGGCGCGGTGCAGCCGAGCTTCCATCAGCCGCACCAGCCGCGTGAGCAGCACGACCAAGATCAGGTACATAAAGGCCAGCATCGTGAGCGACTGCATATAGAGGAAGTTGCCGCTGTAATAGAGCCGGGTCAACTGCGTCAGGTCCTGCACGCCCAAGATGGCGACCAACGACGAATCTTTGACCATCGAGATAAAGTCGTTGCCCAAGGCGGGGAGGATGCGGCGGATGGCCTGGGGCAAGACGACAAAGCGCATGGTCTGGAAGTAGCCCATGCCCAGGGCGCGCGCCGCTTCATGCTGCCCATATTCGACCGACTGGATGCCGGCGCGGAAGATCTCCGCCGAGAACGCGCCGTAGCCCAACGCCAGCGCCACCATGGCGCGCACTTCGTTGGGGATCTCGCGCGTGGTGATGGGGATGCCCAGCGAGTTGAGCAGCAACACAAGGAGCGGCGTCAGCGCAAAGGCAACATAGAGCAGCAGCACCAGCATGGGGATGCCGCGGATCAACTCGACATAGAGCGAGGCAAGGTTATAGAAGAAGGGGTTCGACGACGAGCGCATGATGCCAAAGACCAGGCCGAGCAGCGTCGATAGAGCGTAGGCCCCCACGGCGACGGTCAGGGTGACGCTAATGCCCTTGAAGAGCAGGCGGCCCGCGCTCAAGTCTTCCGGGGTTTGGCCGGAGATGAACCAGAAGGTCTTTTGCATCTGCGGGTTGGTCAAGATCAGAAAGATAATGTAGAACGCGCCGAGCAGCGCAATCAACAGCCACCAGGGCCATTTGGAGACGCCGTCAAATGACCAACCCAGCATTCGCGAGCGCCCATTATTCAGTGAGCTTTCGGTGTTCGCTGCCATGCGCGTCGGGTTCCTCATTGGATCAATAGGCGGGGACGGGACCACTGACCCTAAAGATATGCTTTAGGGTCAGTGGTTGGTTAGGGCGCGCCGCGGTACGCGCTGTCTAGCCGTTATTGCTGTTCGGTGATAAACCACTTCTGATACAGTTCGTCGAGCTTGCCGTCGTCCATCATCTGTTGCAGCGCCCAGTCGACCGGTGCGACCAGCGGGCTGCCCTTGCCAAAGATAAAGCCCAACTCCTCGCCTACGATCGGGTCGCCGGTGAGCTTCACCTTGTCGCTGTTGGCCCCCACATAGCCTAGACCGGCCACGTTGTCGATCACCACGGCGTCCACGTCGCCGTTGATCAGCGCCTGGACGGCAGGGCCAAACTGGTCATAGGCGCGCACGCGATCTTCGCCCACCAACCCAACGGCGGCGTCGTAGTTGGTCGTGCCAAGCTGCGTGCCGACGAGCAGGTTGGGGTCGGCGGCGAATTCGGCGGGCTGGGTGAAGCGGTCCTCGTCGATACGCACCAGCAGCAACTGCTGCGAAGTGATATAGGGGATCGAGAAGTCGACATGCTGGGCGCGTTCCTCGGTGATGGTGATGCCGTCGGCGCCCACGTCGAAGGTGTCGAAGCTGCCCTCGCCGCCCATGACCGCGACCATGGCGTCCCAACTGGTCTCAATGTACTCGACCTGGCAGTCGATGCGTGCGCAGACCTCGGCAAAGATGTCGTAGTCATAGCCCACGGCTTTACCGCTATCGGGGTCGATATAGTTGAAGGGTTGATAGGCGTTTTCGACGGCGACGCGCAGGATACAGCCGTTGAGGCTCGGCGCGCCGTCGGTTTCGGTGATCTCAGCCCGGTTGCACGGGACCGCTTCGGCAGCCGCTTCGGCAGCCGCTTCGCCAGTGCTGCCCGGTGTCTGGACGGCCTGACATGCGCCCAACAGCAACACGGCGACAGCCGCCCAGAGCGCAATCCAAAGATATCGTGATTTCATAAGGGTTCCCCCGGTTCAATTGAACGCTGTTCGATTGGACATTTGATTGGCAGTCAAATCTGCACTCCGATTATGCAACCATCGCGGCCATCGGTCAAAGCGTTATCTGGTATAATGATAGGAATGCCTAAAAACCGTGCTCAAGACGCCGGCGCGCGGGCCGCGAACCGGCCCAGACCAGCGCCATTTTCGGCCTGCGCCGTTATCGTGTAGATCGACGGCGGCAGGCAGGCGCGTCTGCCCACTTCGGGAGGGGGAAACATCATGTTGCGTGAAGTTCAAACTGCCCCCCGCCGGCTGGACGTGCTGGCTGTGCCGGGGCTGCGGTCGTTTTTGCTTTGGAAACACAGCCGCAGCGCGGTGCAGGTCGTGCTTTTTGCGCTGGCGGCCATCATGGTTTTGGATGGCTTGCTGGGCAGCCAACTGGCAGCCAAGAATATGGCGACGGTGGCGGGCTGGGTCCACTATCGCGGCTTTATCATCCTGGCGCTGCTCTTAGCGGGCAACCTCTTCTGCGCTGCCTGCCCCTTTATCCTGCCGCGCAAGCTGGCGCGCTGGTTGGGGCGTCCGGCGCGACGCTGGCCCAAGGCGCTGCGCAACAAGTGGCTGGCGCTGGCCTTGCTATTGGCGATCCTCTTTCTCTATGAACTGCTCGACCTGTGGGCCGGCCCCTGGCTGACAGCCTGGGTGATCGTGGCCTATTTCGCCGCGGCCTTTGTCTTGGAGGCGTTCTTCACACGCGACAGCTTTTGCATGTATGTCTGCCCGCTGGGCACGTTCAACTTCCTCTACAGCACGGTCAGCCCGCTGCGTATCGCCAGCCGCAGCTTGGACATCTGCCACACCTGCGTGGGTCGCGAATGCATCAACGGGCGCTGGGACGCGCAGGACAATCTGATCCAGCAGGGCTGCCAGTTGGAACTCTATGTGCCGACGATCCAAAGCAACCTGGATTGCACTTTTTGTCTCGACTGCGCCAAGGCCTGCCCCTATGACAACGTGGCGCTGACCACGCGCCCGCCGGGCGACGAACTGTTTCGCCAGACCTGGCCCAACCGGCTCGACCTGGCGCTGCTGGCGATCTTGGCGGCGTTTGCTGGACTGGTCAACGCCTTTGCCATGACGCCGCCGGTCTATGCGCTGGAGCGCGGCCTAGCGCGGCTGCTCAACACCCGCCAAGAGGCGCTGGTGCTGGGGCTGGTCTTTCTGACGGGGGTGGTGATTGTGCCGCTGGCGCTGGCCTTTGCCGCGGCCTGGCTGAACCGGCTGCTGCCGGGCAACCGGTCGCGCTCGCCGGCGCGGGGTCTGATGCGCTATGCCTACAGCTTTGTGCCGCTGGGGTTTGGCATCTGGGCCGCGCACTATCTGTTTCATCTGTTGATCGGCCCGCTGACGATTTGGCCTGCCTTACAGCACTTCTTTGTCGAGGTGGCGGGCGTGGCGTTGTTGGGCCGCCCCAACTGGTCTGCCGCCGGGGTGTGGATGCCGCCGCTGGGCGTGATCCAGGCGGTGCAGATGGCGGCGATGGCCGCGGGCACAGCGGGCGCGCTGGCGGTGGCGTGGCGTGCGGCGCGGCGCAGCCAGACAGATGTGTGCGCCGCCTTGTTGGAGGTTGTGCCATGGGCGCTGATCTTGCTGGCGTTGGCCGCAGCGGCGGTGTGGGTCTTTCTGCTGCCGATGGAGATGCGCGGCAACGTGTTGGCTTACAGCGCCGTTTACGGCGGAATCTAGATCGGAACTTATGGACAAAGCAAATAAAGGTTGTACAATGAGTGGATGAGCAGACGACGAACGGAACTCACGGTAGGTCAACTCCAAGAGTTAGCGGCAGCCTACGATGGCTGCCGGGATGGTGCCACGCGCAG
>JADLFO010000077.1 GCA_020845455.1 Caldilineaceae bacterium | reverse complement strand
TATTTAAGTGATCTATTTGGAATTATGAATGTAGCGATCAGAAACTGGTGAAAACTGCATTGATATAAACCTTTGATTTGAATGAAGCCATTTGGCAAACGTTAGGGACGGCGGATGCCGGCATGTTCCTGCGCCATCGGATGCGGGCCGAACTCTGGTGCGCGGTCCTCGTCGTGGTCGGGCAGCAGAATATTGCTCGGGTTCATAAAGGGCAGCGGGTCGGCGAACCCACCCATGCCGTCAAAACGATTGAAAGGCGTGATCCGAATGCCAAAATGCAGATGGGGGGCCAGCGTCTGACGCGGCCGCCCCACGCGCGCGATGAACTCATTGCGCTTGATCAATTGGCCCGCTTCGACCGCGATCTCGCCCACATAGGCGTAGAAGCTTTCGCCCCAACGGTGCTCCAGTTTGAGATAGCGCTCAAAGCCGCCGGCTTCGTGGCTGATCTCCATGACGCGGCCATTGTCGACCGCAAAGAGATGGCTGCCCATGGACATGCCAAAGTCAATCCCCACATGCCCCTTGAGCGGGATGCCGTTATAGCGGAACTGGGCATAGTAGTCAGGGTGTTGGCCCCAAAACTGCAGCACTGGGCATGACCCTTCGAACGGTGTGCTGAGATAGATTCCCTCCGGCTCGTAGATGCCTGCCAAAAGAGGCTGTGTCATGAATTTATATTTCATGGGCGACATTGGGTGGAAGGATGAGATTCGGTGAAAAATTGAAACTAATCGACCTGAAAATTCGACAAGCCGTGCTAGCATCGTTATACTGGCACGCGCGAACCCAGGGCAGGCCCCGGGCGGCTTTTTCAGTATAGCCGTCCCAGGAGGCATTTGCAAGGCCCTGGGGCGTTTCATGTGTCCGATCCAGAGCCGATTCAAAGCAGGATTGGGATCGCTGGTATACCGCAGTTGAGGGGATCTGTTTAGGAGACCTAAGGAGAGAGTTGCCGTGCCGATCTATGAGTTTGTCTGCCAATCGTGTGGGAGCGAGTTTGAACAGATTCGCTCGTTCTCGGACAACAGTGTGCCCACTTGCAGCGTCTGCGGGAGCGAACAGGTAGTGCGGCGCATGGGCAGGCCGGCCATTCATTTCAAGGGAAGCGGCTGGTATATTACCGACAGCAAGAAGTCCGGCAAGGAGAGCGCCGTAGGCGGCTCCAACAACGGCGAGAAAAAGCCGGAAGGCAGCGCCGGCTCGACGGAGATAGACTCCAAGGGGGCCGAGACCAAAAGTGCCGAGACCAAGAGCACTGAGGCCAAGGGCGGCGACAGCAAAAGCCCAGCCAAGAGAGAGTCTGCCAAGGCCGCGGCGGAGTAGTGATCTTCACCTGGCATAGGTTATCCCCAATGCTCTCCGCCAGGTTTCTCAGTAGGTCCGCCGTCTAGCCTTTCGAGCATTCCGGATCCGCCCGGCTTCCCAAATCGGCGTCAAACTAGAGGTGTGAAGTCCACCGGCCGCGGCCGGTGGACTTGTGTTTTCCCACTTTTCCCCAGAGTTATCCCCAAAAAATCCGCACTAGTCAGCGTTTTCTAAATGATGTACAATGCTCACAGCTTCATTATTTGCTCCGCATCCACATCCATTGTTTATCTACCGTTCATATCTATTGTCTAAATCCATTAGTTTTACGGTTTGCCCATCTGAATCATCCTGACTTATCCGGGAGGGAAGTATGACTGTTCCAAAGCGGTTCGGTGTGCTGCGCTTTTTTGGCACGCTGCTCAAAGTAATCGCCTGGATCGTCCTAGTCGTGAGCGTCTTGGGCGCCATCACTGCCGTCGTCATGGGCGGTTCCAACGCCATGACCAATGCGTTGAGCGGGCTAATGCCGGCTGAGTCGGCAGCCCTGTTGAGCGCAGGGGGCGGCATTTTGGCCGGACTGTTTTTTCTCTTCATAGGCTTTATGTATTTTTTGGTTCTCTACGTCACGGGCGAGTCGATCCATCTGCAATTGGCGGTGGAAGAGAATACACGGCTGACGGCGGCGCTGCTGCTGCGTATGCACCAGGACGGGCAAGCTGAAAGCGCGGCCCCCTATTCCACAGCCGGCGGGTTTATCAGCGAGCCTTACGAGAACTAATCCGCCGCCCCACGAGAACAACCAAAAAGCGCAACGGAATCGCCGTTGCGCTTTTTGGTTCTGCGCAGGTTGTCCACTGCCGGGGCCGCTCTCAGCGATCGGCGGCGAGTTTGTCATAGACCAGGTTGACCAAAAAGGTGCGTTCCTGGTCGCCGTCAAACAGGATGCTGACGCGCGCGTCGTCGCCGTCGCCCGCCAACGCCGTGACCACCCCGCTGCCAAATTTGACATGCGCCACGCGCAGCCCTGTGCGCAGTTGCACCGCCAGGCGCGCCATGTCGACCGTGGGGGTGGGCATGGGCAGCGGATCGGCCACTGCTGACAGATTGATTTCGCGGTCGCGCCAACTGTCGGCCAGGTTGGCCATCATCTGTTCGGGCTGGCGCTGCACCAGACGCCGGATCGCCTCGGCCTGGTCGCGCGCTTGGCTGACGCGCGGCTGCCAGGCTATCTTTTCCTGCACCGGGCGGTCGCTCTGCGCCAAGACGCGCCCGGCGCGTGACAGCAGCCGGATCAATGCATCCAACTGTTTGAGCGGGTCTTCCAACCCGTCCACTAAAAAGAGTTGGACCCCATTGGCTTGGCACAGCTCCAACCGGGTTTGGTCGCGCTGTTCCTCTTCCAGCACCTCCCAGTCGCTTTGGCGGCCCTGCCCTTTGGCCTTGAGGCCCACAAAGCGCACGGCGACCCCCGCGTTGGCATAGTAGCAGTCCAGCTTCAGCCGCCGGCGTGTGGCCGGGTTGATCAACCAGGGAGGGCTGACATTTTCCTGGGCGTCAAAGTCGGCAAAGATGCGCGCCAAAATCTCCCGCCACGCGTTGAGGGCTACATACATGCTGTCCATAGCCGAACAGGGTAGCACACGCGTTCCCGTCCTGCAACTCCGCCGTCCGTGCGCGGGGCGCATTTCACCATGGGGGCGCGCGTGCTTGTCGCCTGCAGGGGAGGCATTGGGGGCAGCGCTTATACCGGTAGTTCTGGTCGGCAATTCCGCGCGGGGGATGCTATAATGCCGCTCTATGACAACGCCCCATTCCGCCATGAGCGCGCCGGGTCTTGCGCCGGCTGACCGGCGGCGCATTGCGCTCGCCGCCGCCACGGTGATGACATTTTTCGTGTTCAGCCGGGCGACCGGGCTGTTACGCGAGATCATCATCGGCACGCAGTTCGGCACCAGCGCCGAGCTAGACGCCTATCTGGCCGCGTTTCGCATCCCCGACCTGATCTTTCAACTGGTGGCAGGAGGCGCGCTGGGCAGCGCCTTTATCCCCATCTTTGCGGGCTATTGGGTGCGCGGCGACAGGCCGGGCGCATGGCAGCTTTTCAGCCGCACACTTAACCTGATGACGTTGATCCTGGTAGGGCTGGCGGCGCTGGCCGCGATCTTTGCCCTGCCGCTGGTGCAGTGGGTGATCGCGCCGGGGTTTGCCCCCGAACAGCAGGTGTTGACCGCCAATCTCATGCGCTGGATGTTGGCGGGAACCGTAGTCTTTGGGGCCGGCGGTCTGGTGATGGGCGCACTCAATGCGCTCCAGCATTTCTCTCTGCCGGCGGCGGCCCCGGTGGCCTATAACCTAGCCATCATCTTGGGGGCGCTGCTGCTGGCCCCGCGCTGGGGCATCTATGGCCTGGCAATTGGCGCGGTGGCGGGGTCGGTGGCCCATCTGTTGGTGCAACTGCCCGGCCTTTGGCGACAGGGCGCGGTCTATACGCCGCTACTCGACCTGCGCGACGCGGGCGTGCGCGAGGTGATGCGGCTGATGGGGCCGCGTATGTTGGGCTTGTTGTTTGTGCAGCTTCACTTTCTGGTCAACACGATCTTGGCAAGCGGGCTGGATGCGGGCCGGCTGAGCGCGCTCAACTATGCGTGGCTGCTCATGCTGCTGCCCTTGGGCATCTTTGCCCAGGCGATCGGCACCGCGGTCTTTCCCACCTTTGCGGCGCAGGTCGCCGCCGGCGAGCGCGAGGCCATGCGCGCCACCTTTGGGCTGATCTTGCGCACAGTCTTTTTTCTGACGCTGCCCGCGGCGGTGGGGCTGTGGGTGTTGCGTGTGCCGCTGGTGCGGGTCTTGCTCGAACGGGGCGAGTTTGGCGCGGAGAGCACGGCGCTGGTCGCCATGGCGCTGCAGGCCTATGCCGTGGGGTTGACGGCGCACGCCGCGGTCGAGATCGGCGTGCGCGCCTTCTACGCGCTGCATGATACCTGGACGCCGGTACGCATAGGCGTGGGCGCAATGCTCCTGAACATCGCCCTCAGCCTGGTCTGGGTCGGCGTCTGGGGCCATGTGGGGCTGGCGCTGGCAAACAGCGTTGCGACCTCAGTGGAGATGGCGCTGCTGCTCTGGCTGCTGCACCGGCGCATGGGCGGCTTTCAGGTGGGCCGGCTGGCCGGCACGCTGGCGCGCTGCGCGCCGGCGGCGGCGGCTGGGGGGGTGGCCGTGTGGCTCTGGCTCGCCTGGGTCGAGGCGCGCCTCTGGTCGCCGGCTGCGCTGGGGCCATGGGTAGCGGCGTTGGGCGGGATGTTGCTGGCTGTAGTCGTCTATCTGGCGGTGGCCTTTGCGCTGCGCAGCGAGGAGGTGCGCCCGTTGTGGGATGCGGCGCGACGCCGCTTCGCCGGACAGGGCGCGCAAATACAACGCTAACCCTGCTCTAATCTTGCATATATGCAACACATGGTAAAGTGATACATATAGGGAACAAGAAGATAGGGACCGAGTTACAGCGTACGTTTGGATAGCGCACGCTTTTCACCGGTCGCATGAGGACAACCGTAGGTTGAGAAAATACCGCCCATCACAAAGGAGTCCTGACGGTGTTTTACTTTGATCCGCTTTATCTTATTCTGGCGCTGCCGGCGCTGCTGCTGGGCCTCTGGGCACAGTCTCGCGTGCGTTCGGCCTTTGCGCGCTATTCGCGTGTGCGTTCAGCCTCCGGCATGACCGGCGCACAGGCGGCGCGGCGTATTTTGGATATGAATGGGCTGCAGAATGTGGATATCGAGCGGGTACAGGGGATGTTGAGCGACCACTATGACCCCCGCTCCAAGACCCTGCGGCTCAGCCCAGATGTCTATAGCACACCCTCGCTGGCCGCGGTGGGGGTGGCGGCACACGAAGCCGGCCATGCCCTGCAAGACAAGAGCCACTATGCTCCGCTGCGGCTGCGCTCGGCCATGGTGCCCACGGTGCAGATCGGCAGTTGGCTTGGCCCGATCATCTTTATGGTCGGGCTGTTTATGGCCGGGGCGTTCGGCAACTCGGTGGCCTGGCTGGGGCTGATCATCTTTGGCGCGACCGCGGTCTTTGCGCTGGTCACGTTGCCGGTCGAGTTTGACGCCAGCAAACGCGCCAAGCAGTTGTTGGTTGCCAACGGCGTGCTTGCCCCGCAGGAAGTGCAGGGGGTGGACAAGGTGCTGGATGCTGCGGCCCTGACCTATGTGGCGGCGGCGCTGCAAGCTATCATGACGTTGGTCTATTATGCCTCGCTGCTTATGGGGCGGCGGGACTAGGAGCAAGCAGACGATGTATACCGGGTCGCCGATCTTTGTCCGTGTACGTGAGGGGCGCTGGATGCAGCCGGGCAGCGTGGCTTCTTGGCTGTTGATCGTGCCCGGGCTGGCGCTGATCGCGCTGGCCTTGGCGATTTTGATCTGGCCCCAGTTGCTGGCCTATCTGGTGGCGGGCGCGATCCTTACCGCCGGGGTGGTGTTGACCGGCTGGGGGTGGGGGATGCGCCAGGCGGCGCGCCGCGCCCGCCGCGGCGGCTATCTCAGCTATTGACCTGTGCTGTCTCTACCGCTTTCATCGCTGCGAGTACTTGCTTGAGCGCGGCCAAGCGTATTGCCCGCCGGCCCCAGGGCCGGCGGGTTTTGTTTGCGTGCGCTTGGCAGATCAAGTAGGATCAAGCAGTGGCATTCCTTGTACAACCGCTAGACAACCGCGCGAAAGAGCCTCGCTATGGCCGAAAAGATCCTGATCGTCGACGACCAGGCCCTGATGTTGCGCATGATCGGCCTGTCGCTGGAGCAAGAAGGCTTTACGATCGTCACCGCCATGACCGGCGCACAGGCGTTGCAGCAGATCCAGACCGACCGGCCCGACCTGGTCATTTTGGACCTGATGCTGCCCGACATCAGCGGCATCGAGGTCTGCCACCGCATCCGTCAGACGCCCGCCTTGGTCGATCTGCCGCTCATCATCCTCAGCGGTCAGACTGAACTGTCGGCCAAGATTCAAGGGCTGGAGGCGGGCGCGGACGAATATGTCACCAAGCCGGTGGACCCCAAAGAGATCGTGGCGCGGGTGCGCGGGCTGTTGGCGCGCACCCAGCGGCTGCGCCAGCAGCCTGCCGGCCCCAGCGCACGCCAGGGGCGCATCATCACCCTGATCGGCGTAAAAGGCGGCGTGGGGACGACGACGCTCACCGCCAACTTGGCAACCAGTCTGGCCTTGCGCCGCCTGCGTACGGTAGCCGTGGAACTGCGTCCCTATTTTGGCACGCTGGCGCGCCATTTCAAACTCTCGCCCACGGCCACGCTCAGCACGCTGGCCGAACTGACCCCCTCGCATATCAATGCTACAAACGTCGCCGCCTGTCTACAGCCCACCCCACATGGCCTGCATTTGCTGCTTGGCCCGCAGCGGCTCAAGGACTACCGCGAGATACAGCCCGAACAGGTGACGGCGCTGTTGACCACCCTGGCAAACCAGACCGATTTTGTGGTGGTCGATCTGCCGCACATGCCGTCGACCGCGGGGCGGGCGGCGCTGCGCGCGGCGCAGACTGTCTTGGTGGTGGTGGAGCCGGAGCCAAGCGCCGTGGCCGCGGGCCAAGCGTTGATCGAACTGCTGAGCGCCTGGTCGATCCCGGCCCAGGCGCTCAAGGCTGTGATCGTCAACCGCATCCAGGCCGCGCTGGCGCAGTCGCCGGCAGAGATCGAGCGCGCCCTGGGCTGTGGGGTCTTGGGAACAGTCACCGCTGCCCCCGACCAAGCCCTGAGCGCGCTCACCATGGGAATTCCGATGGTCCAGTCGGCCCCGGCCACCTTGGTGGCAAGCACCCTGGCCGAGATGGCCGACCGGGTCGTCGCCCTCAAACCCGCCGGGCGCTAGGCGTCTTGTTGCGCTACTGCGTGATCAGCGGCAGATAGATGGTGGGTGGGCCGGCCTCCGGCGCTGTGACCGTCACCGAGAAGAAGGCCGACGCCGTGGCCGACAGCACCTTGCCCGGCGGCAGTGACGGCAGACCGCCCGGCGCATAGATGGGCCGCACCGCCGTCCAGGTTACCAGACCGCTGGTGTCCACCGTGGCCGTCTGTGTCACGACATGCGTATGGAGCGCATCGGGCGCAAGCACTATTTGCCCTTCGTTGAACGAGGCCCCGCCGATGCCGTTCGCCAGATCATGCCGGGTGAAGGCAACGTTGCCGCTGTTCCGGACCTGGTAGCAGTAGGTCACTTCGCTGCCAACCGGCACAAGCAGCGTGTTACTGCCCGTACAGAGGACGCCTGCCCCGGCGACCGGAGCCGCGAGCGAGACGCTGAGCGTGATCTGGGGCCGGCAGCCGCCGCCCTTGACCCCGTGGTAGACAAAGACCTTGCCGGTGGGCACGCTATTTCCCTCGATGGACTTGCCGCCATAGGCTCCCACGGCGATATCGTCCACGCCGTCGCCGTTGACATCTCCGATCCCCGCCACGGCGCGGCCAAAGCGGTCTGCGTCGGCTTCGCCGGTGGCGGAGAAGACCGCGCCGGGCAGGATGCCGTCCACGCAGCCGCCGTAGGCATAGGCTTTGCCCGCCATGGAGGCGCTCTCGCCGTTGAGATAGGCCCCGGCCAAGAGGTCGTCAAAACCGTCGCCGTTGATATCGCCTGCGGCGTTGACCGCAAAGCCCAGCTCGTCGCCGGCAGCTTCGCCGCGGGCCACGGCGATGGCGGGCAGCGCCGGCCCTGTGGGGCTGCCCAAGTAGAGGCGGACCGCGCCGGCATTGATGCCGTTGGCATCGTCGCGATAGGCCCCGGCGAGGATGTCGGCATAGCCGTCGCCGTTGACGTCGCCTGCGCCTGCCACCGCTGCGCCCAACTCGCTTTCCGCCGCGCCCATGGCCGTAAAGGG
>JADLFO010000076.1 GCA_020845455.1 Caldilineaceae bacterium | reverse complement strand
TGATGGCCCCCAAGGTCAAAGGCGCATGGCATCTCCACGAACTGACCCGCGCCATGGACCTAGACTTCTTTGTCCTCTTCTCGTCCATTGCGTCTGTGCTGGGCGCGCCCGGCCAGGGCAACTATGCTGCGGCCAATGCCTTCCTCGATGCGCTGGCCCATGCGCGGCGCAGCCAGGGGCTGCCCGCCCTGAGCATCAACTGGGGGCCGTGGGCCGAAGTCGGCATGGCCGCCAGGGTGGAGGAGCGCAACCAACAGCGCCGTCGCCAGTTAGGGTTGGGGGACATCCTGCCCGCGGACGGCGTCCGGCTCTTTGCGACGCTGCTCGCGTCGGACGCAACCCAAGTGGCCGTCCTGCCTATGGACTGGCCCAGCTATCTACAGTCTCTTGCCGGGACGCCGCCGCCGCTCTTTACCGAGATGGCGCGCCGCGCCCAGCCGAGCAGCCCGGCAGTCTCGCCGCCGCTGCTACAGGGGTTGGCCCAAACGCCCGCGGCCCGCCACCCGACCCTGGTGCGCGCCTTTGTGCAAGACCAGGCGCGCACCGTTCTAGGGTGGGACGCAGCCCGCAGCGTCGATCCGCGGCAGCCCCTTAACGAAGTGGGGTTGGATTCGTTGATGGCAGTCGAACTGCGCAACCTGATCAGCCGCGGTGTCAACCGCTTGCTGCCCGCCACACTGCTCTTCGACTATCCCACGATTGATGCCTTGGCCGACTATCTGCTGCAGGAGGCGCTCGACGTGAGCGCGCCGCCAAGCCCGACGCTCGTCCCGGCTGCCGCCGCCGAAACCAGGGGCCAACCGGACACCGAGCCGATCGCCATTGTCGGCATGGGGCTGCGCTTTCCCGGTGGGGCCTCGGACCCGGAGCGCTTTTGGCAACTGCTGCGTGACGGCGGCGATGCCATCACGCCGATCCCGTCTGACCGCTGGGATATCGAAGCCTTCTACAGCCCGGACCCGACCGCGCCGGGCAAGATGATCACGCGCGGCGGCGGCTTTTTGGAGCATATTGACCTGTTTGAGCCTCACTTCTTTGGCATCTCCGCACGCGAGGCCATGAGCATGGACCCGCAGCAGCGGCTGCTCTTGGAGGTCACTTGGGAAGCGCTGGAGCACGCCGGGCAAGCGCCCGACCAACTCAAGGGCAGCGCCACCGGCGTCTTTGTGGGCATCAGCAATTCCGACTACAGCCGGCTGCTCACCTCTGATCCGGAAACCATTGATGTCTACTCCGCCACCGGCACGAGCTTCAGCGTGGCCGCAGGCCGGCTGGCCTATGTGCTGGGGCTGCAAGGCCCATGCATGGCCCTGGATACCGCGTGCTCGTCGTCGCTCTTGGCCGTACATCTCGCCTGCCGGAGCCTGCACGCTGGGGAATGCAGCTTGGCGCTGGCCGGTGGCGTCAATCTCATCTTGGGACCGGAAGCCAACATCAATCTGACCCAAGCGCAGATGATGGCCTCCGATGACCGCTGCAAGACCTTCGACGCCGCGGCCGACGGCTATGTACGCAGTGAGGGCTGCGCCATGATCGTGCTCAAGCGTCTCTCGGATGCGCGGGCCGCGGGCGACACAATTATGGCCGTGGTGCGTGGCTCCGCGGTCAACCAGGATGGGCGCAGCAACGGGCTGACCGCACCCAATGGACCGGCGCAGCAAAGCGTGCTGCAGCAGGCATTAACTAGGGCCGAACTTCTACCCTCCCAGGTGGATTATGTCGAGACGCATGGAACCGGCACGCCGCTGGGCGACCCCATCGAAGTCCAGGCCGTGGCCGCGGTCTATAGCGCAGGCCGCAACGCGCGCCGGCCCCTCTGGATCGGCTCGGTCAAGACCAACCTGGGCCATCTGGAATCGGCCGCCGGGGCCGCGGCGCTGATCAAGACCGTGCTGGCCTTGCAGCATCGCCAGATTCCGCCCCATCTGCACTTTCATACGCCCAATCCACACATTGCCTGGGAGCAAATCCCGCTGGCCGTGCCCACGCAGTTGACGCCCTGGCCGGAGCGCGACACACCCCGCCGCGCCGGGGTCAGTTCTTTCGGCTTTAGCGGGACCAATGTCCATATGATCCTCGAGGAAGCGCCGAAGCCGCAGGAAGAGCCGTCGCCGCCGTCACGCCGCTACCAACTCCTGGCCCTGTCCGCGGCCGGCACGGCTAGCCTGACAGCCCTGGCCGGTCAAATGGCGCAGCGGCTCGCGCAGCCGGAACTTGACGCCGCGGCCTGGGCCGATTTCTGCTATAGCGCAGGGGTGGGACGAGCGCACCTCGACTACCGGCTGGCCGTGGTGGCGGAGTCGCCACACCAGGCCCAAACCCAACTGGCGGAATTTGCCGCGGGCCGGCTTCAGCCGGGCATGGTCTACGCGCAGACGTCCGGCGGCCGGTCGCCCGCCATCGCCTTCCTCTGCACAGGACAGGGCGCGCAGCGTGCAGGCATGGGCCGCGAACTCTATGCAAGCCAACCGGTCTTCCGCAGCGTGATGGACCGCTGCGCCCATGCGCTGGGCGATGCGCTCACACCGCCGCTGTTGGACGTGCTCTACGGCGACGACGAAACCACGAATGCTCTGCTGCACGAGACCGCCTATACCCAACCCGCGCTCTATGCCGTGGAAGCGGCCTTGATCGAACTGTGGCGGTCGTGGGGGGTCGAACCGGCGCTGCTGCTGGGTCACAGCATCGGCGAATTTGTGGCGGCCTATGCCGCCGGAGTCTTCAGCCTGGAAGATGGGCTAAAGCTGGTCGCGGCCCGCGGACAGTTGATGCAGGCCCTACCGCGCGCCGGTGCGATGGTCGTGATCCTGGCCGACGCAGCGACCGTCAGCGGCGCGCTCGCGTCCTATGCCGACCAGGTGAGTATCGCCGCGATCAACGGGCCGCAGCAGGTCGTGATCTCGGGCGCACAGGAAGCTGTGTCCGCCGTGGTAGAGGCATTGACCGCGGCCGGTGTGGACAGCCGGCCGCTGCAAGTCTCGCATGCATTTCATTCGCCGCTGATGCAGCCGATGGTCGCGGCCTTTGGCGCGGTCGCAGCCGCCATCCCCTATCGCGCACCGCGCGTGCCGCTGGTCTCCAATGTCTATGGGCGGCTCTTTGGTGCAGACGAAATTCCCGACGCGGCCTATTGGATGCGCCATGTGTCGGCTCCCGTGCAGTTTGCCGACGGCATGCAGGAGATCGCCCAACAGGGCTGCGCGGTCGTGCTGGAGATCGGCCCCCAACCGGTCTTGGTAGGGTTGGGACGCGCCTGTATCCCGGCGCATGAGGCTGTGTGGCCGGCTTCGCTCAAGCGCGGGCGTGAGGAATGGGCGCAGATGCTGGAAAGCCTGGCCCAACTCTACACCCAAGGAGTCTCGATCCACTGGCCGGGTCTCTATGCCGGAGAGCGGCGCACGCCCCTGCGCCTGCCGACCTATCCCTTTGACCGCCGGCGCTATTGGGTCGAGCAGGATAGACCGGCGCGGCCCCGCCCGCGACAGCGCAGCGCAGCCAAACAAGCGCAGGTGGAGCAGTGGTTCTATCTGCCCGCTTGGCAGCGCCAACCACTGCCGCCGGAAGCGGCCCAACCCCAGGCCGCGAATGCCAAGCAGAGCTGGTTGATCTGCCTGGACGAGCGGGGGCTAGGGCAGCAGATCGCCGCGCAGCTGACGGCAAACGGCCATTCGGTGCTCACCGTGCAGGCCGGGGATCGTTTCGCCCACCTGGGCGACGGCGCCTATACCGTCGCCACAACCCAGGCCGGCAGCTATGCCGACTTGCTGGCGGAGCTAGCCGCGGCCGGTCGCCTGCCGGACAAAGCCGTCTATCTGTGGGGGCTGGATGCGACAGCGCCCGATGTCGAATCGGGCTGGGCCTTGTTTGGCGCGGTCTATTTGGCCCGCGCCCTCAACAGCCAAGCGCTCACTCGCCCCACAGACCTCTATCTGATCACGCGCGGCGCGCATGAGGTCACAGGAGAAGAGACGCTGACACCCGAACAAGCGCTGATGCTGGGGTTGGCCCCGGTGATCAGCCAGGAGCATTCGAATCTGCGCTGCCAGACCATTGATCTGGCCTGGCCCAAGGCCGGGCGCAACAGCCTAGAACCCTGGGCGCGGCGGCTGGTGCAGGAGATGCGCAGCCCAACGGGCGAAGCGACCGTGGCCTACCGCGGTCCCCAGTTGAATCCGTTCCGCTGGGTGCAGCGCTATACACCGTCACCGTGGCCCGCGGGCGACACTCCGCGCCTGCGTCAAGAAGGCGTCTACCTGATTACCGGCGGCTTGGGGGGCATCGGCTTCGTCCTGGCAAGCCGGCTCGCCCAAGAGGCGCGCGCCAAGTTGGTGCTGACCGGACGCACCACGCTGCCGCTGCGCGACCAATGGCAAGCCTGGGTGGCCGAGCATGGGGGCGGAGACGCCATCAGTTTGCGTATCCGCCGCGTGGAAGCGCTGGAGGCGCTGGGCGCGGAGGTCTGGGTCGCCGGGGTGGATGCAGGCGACGAACGCCAGATGCGTGCGCTGATCGAGCAGATCGACCGGCGCTTTGGCGGGCTGCATGGCGTGATCCATGCCGCGGGCGTGATCGGCATGACGCCTCTGCACGAACTGGCGGCAGCCGACTGGCAGGCCCAGGTCCGGGCCAAAGTCCGCGGCGCGCAGA
>JADLFO010000075.1 GCA_020845455.1 Caldilineaceae bacterium | reverse complement strand
TGCGTGACCGGCAGCGCGAGCATTTTATGTTGAGTGAGGACGACGTGCGCGATGCCATAGCTGTCGAGCATCGCACGCTGCTGCGGGCGTGTAGACTGCCCTTTGCCTACGTCGACCCGCACCAGTCCGAGGAGTATTGGGCCTGGGTCACAGAGAAGCGACTAGAAGCACGGCGGCGTGTGCTGGAATTCTTGCACCTCGGCAGCCTGATCGGCAGCGGCTACGCACGCTAGATGCACACGGCCGTCCGGCTGGCGTACCTGGTGGATTCTGGCAGGTCAATTGGCCTGTTTACGACTTTCACATTCTGTTGAAGTTGTAATAAACTCAGGCTAGTACTCTTTCCTCAGTGAATGTGTTTTGCCCCCAAGCCAGCCAACTGAACCGCGGAGCCGCCTATGAACGCCGGATTTGGTGAAGCTGTTATCACCCCGTCCAACCATAATTGCCTGTTGGCAGGCTATGCGCTGCGCCCGGCCACGGGCGTGCATGACGACCTCTACGCCAGCGCCGTCTATTTTGACGATGGGCAGACCCAGGCCGTGCTTGTGAGCTTTGACCTGCTTGCCATGGAGAAGGAACTGATCGCCCGGCTCAAGGCGCGCATCGGCCAAGCGTGCGGTCTGCCGCCCGGCGCTATCTTTTTCTCCTGCACGCACACGCACGAAGGCCCTGAAGTGCGCGAGCGTAAATTCCGCGACCGCTGGTATGGCGAGGAGCGGCCCGACTATCTGGACCCCTATTTGGACTTTCTCGGCGAGCGCACGGCACAGGCGGTGCAGGCGGCCCAGGCCGCGGCCCAGCCGGTCGACCTGCTGGTCAACCGCGCCTATGTCGACGAGAACATGAACCGGCGCTTTTTTCTCAGCGACGAGACCTATTTGGGCGTGCCGGGCAACAAACATCTCACCCCGGTGACCACCGAACACGCCGACAAGGAACTGGGCATCCTGGCGTTTTGTCCCCAAGGCACGCGCCTCCCTTGCGGGCTGATCCTTAACTACGCCGTCCATCCGCTGACCGCGGGCCAGGTCGCGCCGCTGATCAGCGCCGATATTCCGGGCGTGGTGCGAGACCTGGTGCGCGAGAGCTTGCAGTGCCCTGCCTGCTATATCACCGGCGCAGCGGGCGACAACCACCCCAAAGCGCCCGAAGCCGGTTTTGCCGAGACGCGCCGCGTGGGCCAGGTTTTGGCGACCGAAGCGGTCAAGCGCGCCTATGACGCATACAAAGTGCCCGGCCCGCTGACCGTGCGCTGTCTGACGCGCACCCTCCCGCTGCCTTTGCGCACCTATGAGGAGTTTACGCAGATCCACGGCGTCGATGAACACGCGATCCAGGGCAATCTTTGCCGGGTGGAGAAGCCGGGGGCCGTGGTCGACGTGGAGTTTGCCTTGCTCGCCGTAGGGCCGGTGCTCTTTGTGGGCGTGCCCGGCGAACTGGTGGCCGAACTGGGCAGCGTCTTAAAATGGTTCTCGCCCTTCAAACGCACCTATATCCTTTATCAAGGCACGGATAGCCTGGACTACATCGCCCACCCCAATGCGTATCGCTGGGGCGGGTTTGAGACTGTCTGCGGCCAGCTTTCGCCCGGCGCGGTCCGCCCGCTGATTAACGCCATGCTGGACGCCGCCGAGGAACTGGCCGCCCAAGCCATTGCTCTGTGAGGCCAGGCGATCACGCCTGCACCCTATAGCAGGGCCTCTGCCGGGGCCATTCGGCAGGGGAGCAAATTCCAGTACGTCCATCGTCACGGATGCTCAAAAGGAGGATCAAGATGGCAAGCACCTATTCTCGCCGGTCTTTTCTCAAACTAGCGGCAGCCTTGGGGGCCGCCGGCGCCCTGGCCGCCTGCCAGCCTGTCGCCGTCCAACCGGGTGGAGGGGCGGCCGCACCGTCCGGTCAGGAAAAGCTGGTACGCATTTTGTTGCCGTCGTGGGCCACCGCCGAGATCCCGTTTGACACGACTGCCCGTGAATTCAGCGAGGCCAACCCCGGCACGGTCGTCCAGATTCAGACGACCAGCGAAGGCTGGGACACCAAGGTTATGAGCCAGATCGCCGACGGCACGCTGGAATGGAGCGGCGCAGGCATCGCCTCATCTGCCTCGTCGAGCCTGCCGCGCTGGATCCTGACCGGCATGATCCAGCCGATGGACGATCTGTTCGAGGCGTCGATGGTCGAAGGCGCTGACATGCTGCTCGAGGATATGCTGCCCGTGCTGCGCGATGCCTCGACGCATGAGGGCAAATTCTATGGCCTGCCCTACAGCTACGAGAACATCAGTTTTAACTGGCGCACCGACTACTTTGACGCCGTGGGCGCAACCGCAGCCCCGACCACGCTGGACGAGTGGCTGGAGGTCGCGCGCGAGCTGAAGACCTGGGGCGCGGACCAGCAGATCTACCCCACCTCGTTCATCCCCGATTTGGATGCCTCGGTCGGCACGATCATCTACGGCTCCACCACCGAACCCTTTGGCGAAGATATGCTGCTCAAGTGGGAGTCGGACGAGGCGATCTATGCGCTGACCTTCTATCGGCAGATGGTGCTGGAAGAAGAGCTGACCCCGCCCCACGGCTTTGACGGCTGGCTGGATGCCTTCTATGCGGGCAAGCTGGCCTCGGTGCAGGCGCAAAGCTCGCGCGGCGTCTGGGGTCAACTGGCCTTTGGCACCGAGACGGTCACGACCTCGCCTGTGCCCACCCGCGTGCCCGATAACTCCGGCACGCCCTTCTGGGGCAACTGTGTCGGGCTGTTGACCGGCGCACCCTATCCGCAGGAGGCCGCCGACTACTTTGTCTATACCATGGGGCCGCAGAACAGCACCTTCCAAAAGACCGTGATCCGCACCGGCAAGACGCCGGTCTACCAGTCCGCCTATGATGCGATCATCAACGGCGACCCGCAGTTCCGCACCTACGCCTGGATGAACGAAATGCGCGCCCAGGTCGAGCGCTCGGTGATCCGGCCCTTTAACAACTACTTCTCGATCCAAGACACGCACTATCGCAACTTTGTCGTGCAGTTGGTGGAGCCGGGTTCTACCATGACGCCGGAGGAATGCGCCAAGGCGATCTTGGAGGCCAGCCAGGAAGAGATCGCCAAGCAGCAGGTCTAGCCTGTTCTGTCGCCAAGCGACTTACGCATGATCCGAGGTGTGTTTTGGATGTCTGAACCACTTCGGTGGGGGCGTATCTCAAGCTAGGGGCTGGGCGCATGCACAACGCCCAGCCCCCAGGGGATTTTGATAGATGCGGTTTCCAACCGCTACGTCCAACCGTACATGGCTATACCGGCGTCGGGGCTATGTGCGGCGCGATCGTCGCCGGAATAGGAAAGTGCCATGACTCGTTTTGCCCGACGGCTCAAACAAACGCTGCGGCCCGGCAATTTGGCCGTCAACCTCGCCCTGTTTGTGATCGCCGTCGCCTGTTTGCTGCCCATCATCTGGACTATTTCGGCCTCGCTCAAGGACCGCAACGAACTCTATCTGGCGACGCCCACCTTGCTGCCGCGCAACCCCACCTTTGCCAACTATATCTGGATGTTTGCCCAGTCTGATATGAGCCGGCTGCCGCTCAATATGTGGAACAGCGTCAAAGTCACCATAGGCGCGGTGATCATCCAGTGCATCGTGGCGACCCTGGCGGGGTTTGCTTTTGCCCGGCTGCGCTTCCGTGGGCGCGACTTGCTCTTTTACCTGCTGATCCTGCTGATGTTTATCCCGCGCGCCGGCGGGCTGATGGCGCTTTACGAGTTAATGGACTTTCTGAACCTGCGCAACTCGCATTTGGGGCTGATGCTGCTTTTTCCCAGCGCCATCAGCGTGGCGTTGTTTGTCATGCGTCAGAATTTTCTGGGCGTGCCGCGCGAACTCGAAGAAGCCGCCATCATCGACGGGGCCAACACCTGGCAGTTGTTCTGGAACGTGGATGTGCCGCTGGTGCGCGGCGGCATCGCCGTCGTCGCCATCTGGGAGTTTATCTATGTGTGGGGCGAATATCTGATCACGCTGACGATGATCGACTTCCCCGAACTGGAGACGCTCTCGCTGGCGGTGACCAAACTCCAGGGCTGGGGCGCGCACTTCACCTCCAGCATTCTGGCGGGCTATGGCGTGGAATCGGCGGCCTATGTCGTCGCCATGCTGCCCGTGATCTTGGTTTTCATCCTCCTCCAGCGTTGGTTTGTCCAGGGCCTGAGCGAAGGCATTATCAAACTCTAGGCAATCAAACTTTTGGCGCAGTTCGTCGCGCGATACCCTATCACATCCTGTAGGAAGCAGCTCTATGACCCGTCAAAAAGCCCAGGATATCCCTGCCCGCGACGCCGCTCGCCCCAATACGCACCCCCAAGCGCAAGATGTGGACGCCGTGCGGGCGCGCGGCGCGGGCGCGGTGGGGGCGCAGTTCTTGCGCGAACTCTTTTCGCTGCACCGCCAGGAGTGGGGTAACCTGTGGGGCTATGCCTTTATCGCCCCCGCCATCCTGATGTATCTCGTCTTTCAGGCCTGGCCGATCCTGCGCGGCCTCTATATGGCCTTTTCCGACTACCGCTGGATGGTCCCGGCGACCCACGGTTGGGCCGGTTTCAACGGGCTGGCCAACTGGGTGGAGATGTTCCAGGACAAAACCTTTTGGCGCAGCTTCTGGATCGCGGTGCGTTTCAGCTTGATGGTGCTGCCCATCACCCTGGCGCTTTCGCTCACCACCGCCGTGCTGATCTCGCAGGTGCGTAACGGCGTCAGCGCGGCGGTCTACCGCGTCATCGCCTATCTGCCGGTGATCCTGCCGATCTCGGTCGCCATGCTGGTCTGGGCCAAGCTCTTTGACTTTCGTTTTGGCTATCTCAACGTCATGCTCCACGCCGTGGGTGTCGAAAACCCGCCCAACTGGTTGGGGTCGCCCGCATCGGCGCTCTATGCCATGGTCATGCCCACGGTCTGGTCGCGCTTTGGCAGTTGGACGCTGCTCTTTATCATCGGCATCTACAACATCAACCGTGAGGTCTATGAAGCGGCGCGCGTCGATGGGGCCAACGGCTGGCGGCAGTTTCTACACATCACCGTACCGCTGCTCAAACCGGTCTTTGTGTTGGTGCTGGTCCTAGGCTCCGGCGTGGTCAGCGCCACTGAGGAATCGATGATCCTCTTTGGCGGCACCACCGGCGGCCCTGCCGAGTCGGCGCTCACCACCGGCGTCTACCTCTATCGTATCGCCTTTATCCACGGCGATATGCGCATGGGCTATGCCGCCAGCATGTCGCTCTTTCTGGGGCTGGTCAATATGCTGATCACGCTGGTGGTCTTCAAGACGCTGCGCACGGAGGCCGCATGAAACTGCTTTTGGCCTCTGACCTCCATTACAGCCAAAATCTGGCGGCGGAGATCGCGGCCAACCGTCACCGTCTGCCCGCCGACACCTATGACCACCAGGTTGATGGCAAGCTCTATTGGCATAACCAAATGTTGGTGGAGGAAGGGGAGCGGCTGTGCGACGGGCTGGCGCGGCTGGTGGAGGAGGAAAGACCCGACCTGCTGGTCCTGCTGGGCGACCTGGTCAACACCAACTGGGAGACCAACGTGGCCGCGGTGGCGCGGCGCGCTGCGGCCCTGCCCTGTCCTGTGCGGCTGGTGACCGGCAACCATGACATCTATTTTGGCGCGCCCGAGTGTCGCCTGCAGGACGCGCTTGCGCCCGGCGACTTCGCCACCGGGCTGCGCCATGAACTGCTGGACGGGGTGGGCCTCATCTATCTTGACCTCTTTGTCCAGGAGGAGGCTCAAGGGGATGGGCAGGGAGATGCACAGAAAGACGGCGGCTATCGCAAATGGACAGACCCTCACGCCCAGGAGCGCATCGACTATCGCCCTGTGGATGTGACGGGCGCGCTGGCGCTGCTCGACAACCGGCCGCATATCCCCTGGCTGGTGATCGGCCATTTCCCCATGGTCGCGCCCGACACACGCATCGATGCGCCGGGGCGCAAGATTGGTCGATCTTGGCCGGGCGGCGCGGCGCTCTCGGCCCGGCTGCGCCAGCGGGGGAATTTGCTCGGTATCCTCTGCGGTCACCAGCACTTTGCCCATGTTCAGCGCTTTGCCCATGGCTTCCACTGGACACTGCCGCCCCTGGTGGAATTTCCCTGCGCCGCCGCCGTGCTGGAAGGGTCGGCGCGCGGGCTGTGGGGCCGCACTGTGCCGGTCGATGCAGAACTGGCCGCGGCCTCTCTCGCCACGCGCCAAGAGGCATGGACCGCGGGCACGGCGCAAGATCGCCAATTTGTGTGGGAGCCGAACGCCTAGGCTGAGCCTGTGATTAGGACATGCCGGCGGCGCGGCGTCGACGCGCCAAACAAAAAGGCCCTGCCACCCGGCAGGGCCTGTAGCGTGCTTCAATTCGAGTTCAGTGACGGCTGCGCCGGCGGCGCTCGATCAAGATGAGCGGGGTATGATAGAGCGCATTGCCGCTGCCGGCAATGCGCCATTTGTGTTTTCGGATCTGTCTCCCCTCCCCTGCATAGCTGCGCAGCGCCTTGGCCACAATATGCACGATGATCTGGCAGATGTCTTCGAGCTGGTCAGGCGCATCGTTGGGGGCCAACACGGCCAGATCGACGACCTCGGCCAGCCTGCGGTCTTGGTCGCTGCCGAGGCCAATCGTAAAGCCGCCATAGGCGCGCGCTTGGCGCAGCGCGCCGAGCACCTCGGCGGATGTGCCAAGCGCCGAGAGCGCGATGACCACGTCGCCTGGCTGTATGCGGTGGGCCAGACGCGCAAAGGTGCTGTCATAGCTGCGCGTATCGCCCCACATGGCAAAGGGCGGCGACGCGTCGATCAGCGCCATGGCGCGCAGCGGCGGATCGACGGGTGTCTCTCCTCCGCTCTGCGTGTCGAGTTCATAGGCCAAGTGGGCCGCTGCGGCCGCGCCCATCCCGCTGCCCAGGACAAAGACCGTCTGCTGCTGAATGCGGGCCTGGTGGAGAATTTGCAGCATGAGTTCCACGCGTTCCCAGGGCAGCAGGCCCAAGGTCAGTTGGATGGCGGTCGCATAATCCTGATAGGTAGCTAACAGATGCTCCACAAGCCGGGTCCCCTTCTAGATAGCTGCGTGTTGAGATGATTTACCGTACCCACACCGGATCCCAGTCTTCAAACTCGTCCTCAAGAAGGGGGCGTTGATTCGAGCCGTCGGCGTTCATGATCCAAAGCTGACGCCGGCCTGTGGCGCGGTTGGAATAGAAAGCGATCTGGCTGCCGTCGGGCGACCAGGTGGGATGTTTGTCCCATTCCCAAGCGTTAAAGGTGAGCCGGGTCACCGCCGTGCCCTGCGGGTCGACTGCATAGATCTCGTCGCCGTCCTGCACTGTGCTGACAAAGGCGATGAGATCGCCGCGCGGCGACCAGGCCGGGTCATAGCTGGTCGCCCGGCGGAAATTGGTGATCTGCCGCGTGGTGGCATAGGTCTTGGAATAGACCTTGATCTCTAGGTCATCGCGGTCGTCCTTTTGCACGATCACCTGCTCGCTGCCGTCGGGCGAATTGGGCAGATAGCGTTGGCGCGCCAGTTCATGCAGCCGCGGGTCGCGCACCAAGGCCAGAACTTCGCCGGTGGCCGGGTCCATGGCCCAGGTCTCTGTGCTGCCTGTGCGGTCGGACAGAAAGAGGATCTTGCCCTGGAACTGGGCAAGATCCTGCGCATCGACCGGCGTGGTCGGCGTGGGCGTGGGGGTGGGCGCGAGCGAGTCGGCAGGGACGATGATGGGGATGGGTGTGGGCGTGGGCGGCGGCACTTGCGTGATCACTACCAGGTTCCAGGGTGTGGGCGTGGGCGTGCCCGTGGTCACAGCCGCCGCGTTCTGCTCCTGAATCATCGCGGCCGCGGTGGCGGCATTGCCCGGCGTGGGCGTCGCATAGACATAGATGGCGTTGACCCCATTCCAGGGCGCGGTCGCCACCGGCCGGCCTGCCTGCGCGGTGGCGATCACCACGCGCGCCGCGGCCGTCGCCACATTTTCCGGCGGCGGCGGCGGGTAGAGCAGCACCGGCGTGACATAGCCGGTGGGGACGGGCGTAAAGGTGCCGGTGGTCAAGGCGACGGCGGTGGCGTACTCGGCGATGGCCTCCGCAGTGGCGGCGTTGGCGGGCACGGGGGTATTGAGCACTACTGCGGGCAGCCCTGCCGTCAGCGCGTTGGCCTGCACCGTCGCCAAGTTCTCCGGGAAGGGCGTGGGGGTGGCGATGGCATAGGGCAGGGGGGTGGGCGTGCCATAGAGCGCGGCGTCGGCGGTGGCCGTCGCGGCCTGCGCCACGGCGGTCATCACGTTGTCCGGCAGGGGCGTGAGCGTTGCCACCACCACAGCGCGCGTGGGCAGCAGTGGCGGCGTGGGCGGCGGGGGGCCTGCGCTTAAGCTCAAGGTGGGCGCATTGCCCTTGGATTCGGACCCCATGCCGCTGTCCCAGGCAAAGAGCGCATTGTCGCCGTTGGTAGAGGCCATGATCCGGATCGCCACCGAGGTCGCGCCGTCGATCAGTTGCTGTTCCAACCAGCGCCGCACGTTTTCATCTAGCTGCCATTCGTTGACCCGGTCCGGGCCGAGATCGGCGGGCTGCAACTCCGGCAGCAGGGTGATGGCCGCCGGGGCCGTGAAGATCGTCAGGAAGTCTGCCGAGGCCAATACGGGCAGATTGTTTTCCGCCACGAACTGCATCACCCAGCGGTTGGGCGTGTCGGGCGTGATGCCCTCGCTGCGCAGCCCCGTAAGGTGGAGCGTGGCCGCTTGGATCGGCGCACCGCGCGCGACCCGGTTCAGGTCAAAACGCGCCGCCGCGATATAGGTCTGGCCTGAAAACTGGCCCGCATAGAGGAACGAGTCGCCGATCTGGCGCGGGCGCGCCTCGCCGCTGGCCCACCAACCGGCCTCGCCCGTCTTTGGCGTCAGGGTGTAGACTTCGCCCCCCGGCTGCGGCGTAGGGGTCGCCTGGTTTGTCTGGGCCGCGGCCAGGCTCACCTGTACAATGTCGCGCGGCGGCGTTGGCGTGACTGTGGGCAGCAGGACGACATCCGCGTCCGGCGTCGCCGGTACAGGCGTACTCGCCGCGGTCGGCGCGGCGGTCGCCACTGCGTTGACATTGAACCAGGGCAGCTTTTGCAGCGGGTGTGTGCCGATCAAGGTGACGAGCGCGGCCGCGAGCAGCGTCAGCAGGCCGACGCTGACCAGCCGCACGCTCATCTGGAGTTTGGAACGCGGCGCGCCGGTCACGCGCTTGGCAGCGGTCAGCGCTGTGGCGTCGTCATAGTCGACATAATAGGGGCACTGCCGGTAGCTGCCCAGACAAAACGCATGTTGATGTTCGGTCGAGGGATGGTGACGCTGCTTGGGGCTAAAGCAGATGTGGGCCTCGGCGGGATAGCGCGCCACCACCGAGGGGTCGCCCTGCAGCCCCAGCAGCGGGCAGATCGCGACCTGGCGCGGCGGTGATGTGCCGAGAGAGTTAGACGGTTTGTTGGGTGCGGTCATAGCGCAATCGGATCTTCTCCGCCGCGGCGTTAAGGTCTGACACCAGCGGGATAGCGGGCGAGCCTTGCAATTGGCGGCGCAGGTCGCTGCCCTGCCGCCCGGTCTGCACCAAAATGGCGGGGCAGTGGACCGCCGCCGCCGCCGCATAGTCGGTGAATGAGTCGCCCACCAAGATACACCGGCTCAGGTCGAGTGAAAAGCGCTGTGCGGCTTGCAGCAGCAGCCCCGGCTTGGGTTTGCGGCAATCACAGCCCGCGTCGGGGTGATGGGGGCAGACGAAAAAGGCGTCGATGCGCCCGCCCTGCGCTGCGGCCAGCGCTGCCAGACGCCGGTGGAGCGCGTCGACGGTCTGTGCGCTGATGATCTTGCGCCCGATGGCCGACTGGTTGGTGACCACACAGATGGGGATGGGCAGCCGGGCCAGCCGGCGCAGCGCCGCCAGCGCGCCCGGCAGGATCTCCATCTCGTCCCAGCATTTCACATAGTCGGCACGTTCACGGTTGATCACGCCGTCGCGGTCGAGCAAGATCGCTTGTAGCATAGTCTGGATGATCCGGGCAAGGGGCGTTGCAGCGTTCTTAGGAACGGCGGTAGTTGAAGATCACCTTTGTCCCGTCGATCTCCAGGTTGAAGGGCAGTTCGGAGAGCATGCAGAGCGCGGCCCGCACCTCATCCTGTCGGGAGGGCGGCACATAGAGCAGCAGATAGCCGCCGCCGCCCGCCCCGGTGATCTTGCCGCCCAAGGCCCCGGCGCTGCGTGCGCGCGCGTAGAGTTCGTCGATGCTGCCGTTGCTGACCCTGCTCGCCATCTGGCGTTTCAACTGCCAGCCTTCGTCCAGCAGCTGGCCCAGTGCGTCGAACTCGCCTGCTTCGAGACAGGCCCGCGCCTCTACTGCCAGCCGCTTCATCGCGTCCAAGACCGCCAGGCGGCTGGAGATGTTCTGTACCTGCTCGGTCAACACCGAAGACGACTTACGCGTGACGCCGGTAAAAAACAGCATCAAATGGCGGTTGAGCCGGCGCATCTGGTCCGGCGCAAGCGCCAGCCGCTCGACATGGACCATGCCCGACCGGCAGAAGCGGATAAAGCGTTGGCCGCCATAGGCCGCGATGTATTGATCCTGCACGCCGATCGGTTTGCCCAAGATGTCGATCTCGACCTCACAGGCCTCCTGCGCCAGCGTTTCCGGCTCCTTGGGTGTGCCCAAATAGGTGTACATCGCATTGAGCAGCCCCACTGTCACCGTGCTTGACGAGCCAAGCCCCGACCCTTCGGAGGGGATGTCGGCCATGGTCGCGATCTCGACGCGCTTGGTGATGCCTGTCTTGCGCAGACATTCACGCACCAACTCATGCTCCAGTTGGTCTAGGTCGTCCACCAACTCGGTCTTGGTATAGCCGACGCGGATGCGGTCATCGTAACGTTCTTTGATCGTCACATAGATATATTTGTCGATGGCGCAACTGAGCACCCAGCCTTCTTCATGCATAAAATATTCGCGGAAGTCGGTGCCGCCCCCCAAAAAGCTGACGCGCAGCGGCGTCTGGGTGATGATCATGTGCCGTCTCCTCTGTGTTCGCGGCCCGTCCAACGTATGAGTGCGATGCGCCCGGTCTCGCGCTCGGCCCAGCCAACCGGTCTCCAGCCGAGCGACTGTGGCGGCTGCTCGGCGTGGGCCGGCTTCCACAGCGTCCTCAGGGCGCGTCCGCCCAGGTGCGCCCAGTGGCGCGGGTAGAGCAGCCAGATCCATGGTGAGCGGGCCGGCAGCCCCGCCTGGCGCGCCAGCTCCGGCCAGGCCGGAAAACAGATGCGCCGCACGACGGCCAATCGCTCGACCCAGTTGTTGGTCAGGCGCCAACGGCCCACATTGGCCGACCACGGGCCCTCGTAGTCGTCGACCCAGCCAAGCACGCGCTGTTCGGCCCACTGTACCAACCGGTCGTCGAAGCGAGCCGGCCGCAGCCGTGCCACCACCTCCGGCGGCACAGCCGCGGCCAGCAGCCGCTGGGCCAACAGCAGCGCCAGGTGGACATTGCGTTCACAGCCCCAGGCGCGTGCCCTGTCGCAGACGGCCTCCCAGTCGATGCGCGCGCCATCACGCGCCACGACCCGCTGAATGTCGCATAGACAGCGCAGACAGAAGCGGTCGCATACATGCTGAAAGGTCATATGTACGCACAGGTGCAGCAGCAGGTCCGCCGGGGACAAGGCGAGCGCGGCGGCTCCTGCCAGCCGCACCGGCTCGGCGCGCGCCCACAGCCCATCGATATCGATCTGGAAGGGTGCATCTTGGCTCACCAGCGCCCAGTGGATCTCCAGGCTCGCCGGCAGTTCAGGATGTGTATAGGAGTCGTGGTGCAGCAGGTGCGGCGTGTCCGTTGGGATCTCTTCCGGGCGATAGCCGAGCGCGGCCAGCAGGTCACGCACCTGGCCGCGCGCCTCAGCGCGCACCAACAGGTCGATATCGCTCATCATGCGCAGCGCGGCGTCGCCATAGACGGCCTGCGCCAGGTAAGCCCCTTTGAGGGCGATGACCTCGACCCCGTGGGCGTGCAGGTGATCCAGCACGCTGCGCAACTGGCGGTAGAGGGCGAAGTTGCGCAGCGCGCTCTCCAGGCCATGGTCGCGCAGCCGCTGCATCACGGCTGCCGGCACGGCCTTGCCCGCCGCCTGCTGCCGGAGCGCGGCATAGACCAGCGGCCCGACGGCCAGGTCGGCGGCCTTGAGCGCCAGCCGCTGCCATTCTCGCGCCGGGGCTGGCGCGCAGATCTCCTGCTGCCGGTGCGCCGCAGGTCGCAGCAGATCCAATAGACAGGCGTCGACAGGGTCGTAGAGATCCCTATTCAGGTTCACAGGATGCCTTTTCGGGGAAGTCATAGGCTTGGCAAAACCGGCTGAAGATTGCCGGGCATCGGGTCATGCGTCGGCGGCGTGGCCGTCGTTTCGCCGGCCCGTTGGTCATGCCAGGCCTGGGCATACAGCCCGCCCCGCGCCAGCAGCGCCTGGTGTGTGCCCGATTCCACGATGCGCCCGCCGTCCAACACACAGATCAGATCGGCGCGCATGGCCGTCATAAACCGGTGCGTAATCAACAAGGTGGTGCGCCCGGCGGCCAGCCGCCGCAGCCGTTCAAACCAATCGACTTCGGTCCACAGGTCCATCAGGCTGGTTGGCTCGTCCAGCACCAGAAGCTGCCCCTGGCGATAGAAAGCGCGCGCCAGCGCCAGCCGCTGCCATTCGCCGCCGCTCAACTGCACGCCTTCGGGAAAGAGCTTGCCCAGCAGCGTTTCATATTGGTGGGGAAGCTGTTCGGCAAAGGCGTCCACACCCGCGGCGCGCGCCGCCCGGCGGATGGCCGCGGGGTCCGGTGGGCGCGCCGGGTCGCCATAGGCGATGTTTTCGGCGACTGTCGCCACATAGGGCACGGGGAACTGAAACATGCAGCTCAACAGCCGGCGCAGATCCGCCAGACGCATGCGCCGGATATCGACGCCGTCGATCTCGATGCGCCCCCCCTTCGGGTCATAGAAGCGGCAGAGCAGCTTGACCAGTGTCGTTTTGCCTGCGCCGTTGAAGCCGACCAGCGCTGTGATCTTGCCGGCGGGCAATGTAAGGTTGAAGTTTTCAAAGACAGGGCGGCTGCTGCCGGGATAGCCAAAGGTGAGGTTGTGAAAGCGCACTTCCCCCGCAGCCCGCGGGGAGGGCGGCGCCGGGTCGGCGGCGTCGGTCACCTGCGGCTGCAGCGCCAGGAATTCAAACAGATTTTGCAGATAGAGGGAATGGCGCTGGATCTGGCTGAGGCTGCCCGCCAGCCCTTGCAGCGCGGTTTGGCCGCGGCTCAAGGTCTGATAAAACAGCACCAGGTCACCCAAGCTTGCCATACCCAACAGCGCCCGCCGCAGCATCCAGAGCATCGCCGCGGCTGAGACCGCGGCCGTGACTAGCCATGCGCCGAAGTGTGCTAGGCTTTGGTCGCGCACCAGCCGCAGTTGCTCGCCGCGCAGCCGGTCGCGCAGACCGCGATAGCGTGCGATCAGGTGCGGCCCCAAGTCAAACAGGCGCAGTTCGGAGGCGACCGAGTCCACGGTCAGCAGGGTGTCGTTATACTGCAGCCGGCGGCGGTCGGTAGTGTGCGCCTGCCACCAGCGATGGAAGCGGCGGTTGGCGAGGGTCGCGCCCCAAAAACCAGGCAGCGCAGCCAGCGCCAGCGCCAGCGGCAGCCACAGCCCATAGGGGAGGATCAGGCTGCCCAGCGCCAGGGTGGCGATCCCGCTCTGCACCAGCCCGCCTAGGCTCTCCAGCAGCGCGGGCGGGCGGCTGGTCAACTCCTTGGCCGCCTGATAGAGCCGGTCGTTGTATTCTGCCGACTCGAAGAACGCCAGGTCGGCGTGGATCGCCTGCCGGTGGACCAGCCCGCGCAGATGATCCTGGATCAACTCGGTCTGGGTCGCGCCGACCCAAGCCAGGGCGCTCTGCAGCGCCTGCTGCGCGGCCAGCGCTGCGGCCATCAAGAGCGCGACCGCCAGCGTCTGTCGCAACTGCTGGGGGTCGCTGCCGCCGGCGGCGAGCAGGCCGACCAGGTGATCGGTCAACCGTTTGGTCAAGGCGACCGCCACGGCGGGCATCAGCCCCAAGCCGACGAGCAGCCCGAACCAGGCCAGCGTCCAGCGCGCCGACGCAGCCCAGACCAAGCGCAGCGTCTGGGCGATCAGCGTGGCGCGGCGGGGCGCAGCCTGTGCGCGCGCCGCGATCCGGTGCAGCAGCGCTTTCATTGGGGTTTCGCCTCGCCCATCGCTGCCGGTTGTGGCTGCTGCTCCGGTGCATCGGCCTGAATATAGGCCCAGACTGCATCCATCACATGCGGCAGCGCGGCGAGCGCGTGGGGGCGTCCGAGCAGGCTCACGCGCGTGTTGCGCGCCAGCGCCACGCACTGGGCAAAGTGGCGGGTCTGGGCCTGCATCTGCTGCAGCACGTCTGTGCCAAAGCGGGCCGGATACCAGTGCGGCAGAAGCGCCAGCAGGGCTTGCTTTTCATTCAAGGGCGTTATCTCGATCTCGGCGCGGCGCTGAATGACAAACAGATGGCGCAGCGGCACAGGGCGCGGCGTCTGCTGGGATGCAATAGGCAGCCCCCGCTTCTCCACTTCGGGGCGCAGCCGTTCGAGCGCCGTGGAGGAGAGGCCAAGCTGGTGCAGCGCATCCGGCCACAGCTTCATCTGGCAGAATCCCGGCAGCGCCAGCAGACCTGGGCCTGCTACTGCCAGCAGGTCGTCGGCGACGAGGCGCGCGCCGCGCTGCTGCAGGCCCATTGCCAGCGTGGATTTGCCCGCGCCCTTGTCGCCCAGAAAGCCCACGCCCTGCCCTTCCAGCGCCACACCGCTGCCGTGCAGGACGGTCATCCCGCGCTGGCAGAGCAGCAGGGCAAACGCGCTGCCCGTGACAAACAGCCCCAGCAGCCGCTCCGCCACCCCGCGCCGCGGCCGGATCTCGATCTCGCGGCCTGCGCGGATCACAAAATGGCCGACATCGCCCCACGCCAGCGTCACCTCGGCGGGCGATGCTGTGATGGAACGCATGGCCCCCGCCGCAGCAGGGAATGGCGCATCCGTGCCGCTGCGGACGCGGATCATCACTTCAATCCGGTCATGTGTAATGGGATCATGGGCGGGGCTGTGCCCGCGCTGCGGGTCTAGCCGGGCCGCGGGCAGTTCAATGGCCGACTCGACCGCCAGCCCAAAGACAGTGTATCGGTGCATCGCTCCGCTATCGATAGGGCAAAAGCCTGGTAAGCGATCTGCGTGATGGAAACAGCCGGCGGTGCAAGCGTCAGCCGGGTTCGCTTGTGTTGCCGGTCGCAAGCAGGACGGCCCGCGGGCCTCCCCTTGCGCTTGTTACGGACTGCCTAGCTGCCCGTGCAGAGCCGGGACAGCGGCCCGAAGCGCGGACAGCCGTCGTTTACGTCGACCCCTGCCTGATTCTCTATGACCATCGACAGGATGTCTCCGCTGCCGGGCCAGATGACCGCTTGGGTGATCTCTTCGATTGCACCGTAGCGGCGGACGGTTGGGACCACATAGGGTTTGGGCTGGTGTTTTGTCATGGCATGACTCTCGGAGGACAAACTGCTACAGATTCCAATGAACACCTGCATCTCACCTGCACCGCCGGCTCTTTCCATCACGCGGTTGATAGGCTCTCTAGGTTATTTGGTCTGCTGCTTGGCGTGCTGCTTGCCCCACGCTGGAGCCAGAGCGCCAACGTGGCAGCCTGCCAGACCAGCATTTCATCCTGCCGGTTGCCTGAATGCCGGTAACGCCGGTAGGCTTCGGTTAAGGCCGGTAGGTCTACATAAGGCGCAAGCGCCTGGCGGCTGTGCGCCATCACCTGCTCCAGACAGGCGGCATCCTGGCGGCGCAGCGCCTTGGTCACGGCCGCGCTGTTCTCGGTCTTGCCGCCGCGCAGCCGCACCGCTTCGGGCAGAATCCCCGCCAGCCCTTGACGCACCATCGGGCGCGTCCAGCCGTCGATCAATTTGTGCGCGCCGGGCAGCGTATAGCAGAACTCGACCAGCCGCCGGTCGGCAAACGGGTGGCGGGTGTCGATGCCAAAGGCACGGCTAACATGGCTGCTCAACTCAAAGACGTGGGCCAGCAGCGGCGCTTCCAACAGCCGGGCATGTTCCTCTTGGGCGGAGGCCGGCGGCATCGTAGTCTGCGCCGTATAGACCGCCATGCGTTCGGCCAGCGCGGTCTCCTGCCAGAGCCGCGCGCCGATGAGGCTCGGCCTGCGGCTGACCGCACCCTGGCCGAAGGCGCGGCCCACCTGCGTGCGATAGCGCCGCGCCAGCGGGCGCAGCCCGTAATAGGCCAACATGCGCCGCCGCGTCGCGTCGGTATAGGGCGTCAGGGCGCGCACGGCGCGGCCCCATGCCCGCCAGCGCCAGGCGCAGGCCAGATCGAGCAGATAGGGTTCCCCATAGCGTTTCATCAGCCCATCCACCGTGTGATGGCCGTGTGCCTGCAGCTTGTGCGCCTGGTCAAAGAATTCGCCCCAGCGCCCGGCCCGCGCCAGTTCGGCCAGATAGGCGTCGCCGTGATAGACGGCCGTATCGCCGTCGATCCCGTCGAGCAGCAGCGCAGTCCCATGGGCGTGCGCCGCCTGATAGAGCTGCCAGAGGATGTAGAAGGTCGGCGACGAGAACGGCTCGCCGGTCACGGAGAGCATGTCGCCAATCTGTGCCAGCGGACCCTGCGCCTCCACCGCCACAAAGCAGGGGTCGACACCCCCTTGCAGCAGTGTTTCGGCGATGTAGGCGCGCTCGTCACATTCCGGCGTCTGGTCAAAGACGGCGGAGTAGCTGCGCAGCCTATCTCGCTGGCGCGTCCCGCCCGGCTGCATCAGATAGCGCGCCGTGCAGGCGACCGCGGTCGAATCCAGCCCGCCGCTGAGCAGCACGCCGAACGGCCCGCTCGGCGGCAGCCGGCAGCGCATCGCCTGAGCAAACAGATGGCGGAACGTCGCGGCATGTGCGCTCGCTGTGGCGAGCGGCAGCGGCGGCGCGGCGTCTAATCTCCAATAGCGGCGATACGCCGCCACGCCCTGCGCGTCAACCTGCAGGCTGTGGGCCGGGGCGAGCCGTTTGACATCCTGGTAAAAGGTCGATGTTTTGTCGGCGACGGCTACGGCCAGGTGAAACCCGATGCGCACCTCGTCCAGCCGGTGCGCGACCTCCGGGCAGGCCAGCACGCCGTGTAAGTCGGATGCAAAGACAAAGAACTGTGCCCCCAGATGATAATAGAAGGGGCGCAGCCCAAAATGGTCGCGCGCGCAGAAGAGCCGCCTCTGCGCCGCGTCCCACAGCGCAAAGGCGTAGTCGCCGACCAGATGGGCCGGGGCGTCGTGGCCCCAGGCGGCATAGCCGGCGGCGATCAGCGCCGCGTCGCTCATGGCGGCCAGCCGGGCCGCATCCAGCCCCAGCCTGGCCCCGACCTCGTCGCGGTTGTCGATGCGCGCATCCGCCGCGATGGGATAGCCCGTGCCAGGGAACGGCGCGGGCGCTGCCGCGCGCGCGGGCCGGCGCACGCCCAGCCCCACCGGTCCCGCCTGCCAGACCGAGAGCGGCCCGGCCATGGCGGGGGGCAGCGACGCCAACATCCGTTCCAGCAGCGCAGGGTCGGCGGCGCGGCCGTCAAAGCGATAGATGCCGGCGATGGAGTTCATCAAGCTGGCCGTCCAAAGGGCCTGTCAAGAGGGCGTAGCGCGCCGGGCTGAACGGGTCGACGCTCACCACGCTGCCGCCGCGTTCGGCCCAGGCATGGCCGCGCAGCCCGCCGGCGCCATCCTTGGCTACACCGATGCGGACCTGCGTCTCCACATGCCGCCGGCGCAGCATCCACTGTACGCTCAGGGCTTCTTCCAGGCAGGAAGGGGGCTGTGTGCGGCTGCGCCCAGCGCGGTCCATTGCTGTCAATACCGCGGCTGTCGGGTCTGCACCGGGCCGGCCACGCCGCGGGCTGCGGGTGAGAGCCGCCGAGACGCGCAGCAGACGAAGCAGCACGGGCCAGCGCAGCCGGCGCAGACCCCAACGCACCGCGCTCAGTATCCAGGCCGCCTCCATCGCCGGCAGCGCTTCGGCGGGGCGCAGGCGGCGCAGGTCACGCAGCAGGGTACGGCCGGTCATCAGAGCAGTTCGACCAGCCGGTTGGCGCGCAAGTCGCGCACAAAGGCCAGCACATCTTCGGCCAGGGTGGCGCGCTCCACGTCGTACTCATCGAGCAGCGTCTCCACGATCTGGGCGCAGGTAGTGGGCTGCTGCAAGCTGGCCCAGATGCGCGCCCCCACGTGCGCCAGCCCGTAATAGGTCCCCGTCTCCAGGTCGAGGACGATGGCCTCGTCGTCAAGCTGAGTCGAGATCTGGCCGGAGGAGGCCGCGATCTTTGAGTCTTGTGTCAGGTCCGGCATGGCGGGTCTGTCTCCCTTTAGACCGGCAGGGCGGGCTGCCGCGCTGCGGTCTGGAGCGCGGCCAGATAGCCGTCGAGCGTGCCGATGTCGATCACGAATTCGCCCGCGGCCAGCGGCTCGCCGTAGAGCGGGGCCTGCCGGGCGAGGAGCCGCGGGAACAGGTCGTGTCCAAAGTCAAAGGGCGTCTGCGCGGGGATGTCGTCCAGCACGCCCGGATCGCAGATCATCACGCCGGAAAATGCCTGGTCGGTAAAGACCTCGGCGGGCAGCGGCTTCTCGACAAAGCGCTGCACGCGCTGCGTTGCGTCGACCTCGACCAGGCCGCACGCCTCAGGGTTGGGCACGGCGTAGAGCGCCATCGTCAGGCTATTATTATCCGCCGCCGGCGGTTGGACGGCGTGGTGATCGGCGTGGTGATCGGCGTGGTGATCGGCGTGGTGATCGGCGTGG
>JADLFO010000074.1 GCA_020845455.1 Caldilineaceae bacterium | reverse complement strand
GTAGCAGCCACCACGCCGATCACGATGCTGAACTGGCGCAGCGCCACGATATAGCTCACATAGGGGCTGATCTGATAGGCCCAGAGGATCAGCCAGTAGGCGGCGAAGATAAAGCCGCCCGCCAGCGCAGCCCAGCCCCAGCGCACGCCCCATGACCCCGGCGCAGGCCCCAGCGGCCCGCCCGTCAGACGCAGCAGCGGCCATAGGTAAAAGACGGTGATGAGCGTCTCCATCAGCCCATAGCGCGCCGCGCTCCACGCGCCGGGGGCCAACTGCTCGGCGGCGAGCTTGTCTACCAGGCTGTAGCCGACCCCGCCCGCGGCGGTCACCAAAATCCAAAAGCCGGTGGCGTTGGCATAGCGCCGCCAGTGAACCGCACGCAGCGATTCCAGCGGCGAGAGCAGACAGCCGCCCGTCACCAGGGCGATCCCCAGCCAGCCCGCCGCCGAGGGAATCTGACCGCGCCCCACGTCGACCAGCGCCAGGATCAGCACCGGCAGCGCCCGCGCCACCGGATAGACCACGGTGAAATCGCCGCTGCCATAGCCGCGCGTCAACCCCAGAAAGTACAGCCCTTGAAACAGCCCGGTGATGACCAGCAGCAGCCAGACCTGCGGCGGGAAGCGGTTGCTGCCCGTCCATTCGCTCCACAGCACCGGCCCCAGCCCGACCAGCCCGGTGACGATTGAGGCGCGCAGAAAGAGCGTTTGGTCATTGCGTCGCGCATGGGCGAGCAGGTTCCAACTGGCGTGCAGGAGGGTGGAGAGGAAGACTAGGCCAAGGGCGGCGGTCGGCACAGGGCGCGCTTTCTAGGTGAACGATCGTTGACGCCAAACAGGAGTCATCTAGGGCGCGGCCTCGATCTCGCCCACCGACGCCAGCACGATATCGGCGTGCGGCGCAAGCGTGGCGTCGTCCATCAGCCCGGTACGCACCGCCACGCGCAGCCCCACCCCGGCGCGCTGCGCCATCAGCATGTCGGTGGTGGAGTCGCCCACAAAGGCCGCGCGCGCCGGGTCCACCCCCAGCGCGGCGCACGCCGCCCACACCGCTTCGGGCGCGGGTTTGTGCGGATAGGGGTCGTCGGCAGCGGCCAGGAACTCGACGTGATGGCCCACCCCCAACCAGTCGAGCGTCGTCGCCGTGGGCGCGTGGTCGTCGCTGGTGATGACCGCCATGCGCACCCCGGCGCGGCGCAGCCCGTCGAAGAGCGCAGGCAGATTAGCGGTGGCACGGAGCAGCGACAGGTCAAAGACGCCGTCCATAGTCGGGGTAAAGTGGGCTGCGACCTGCAATTCGGCGTCCAGCCAGCCCCAGCCCTGGCGGTAGAGCGCGGCCGCGGCCAAGGTGCGCAGCGTGGGCATGGGCGCGGTCAACACGGGGCTGTGCGTGTCAAAGCGCCGCGCCGCCGGGTCATAGCCCAGCAGTCGATGTAGCTCGGCGGCCAGCGTGGCATCGCCGTCCACAGCCTGCACCAGCGCGGCGACCGCGGCGTCGGTCTTGGCCGCCCACAGCGGTTCGAAGTCGACCAGCGTGCCGTCTTTGTCGAAGATCACCAGGTCGGCGGCGAAGGGCCGCGCGCCAAAATGGATCAGGGCCATACGAGAATACCTCCGAAGGGTGCAGCGCTCCAAGCCCGCTTGAGCGGGCGTTGTTGCCCAGCCAGGTCGTTCACGGCCTGGCGGCTGTTACCGGGCGCGCAGCGCGGGTTGCGCCACGTCGACAAAATCGCCATAGCGTGTCATGACCGGCGCGGGCCGCGGCCCGGCAAAGATCGGGTTGGTGACCGCCGACAGCAGCCCGTTGCCGTCCAGCACTTCCAGCCGGAACCAGACCGGCGCATCGGGCGCAAGGCGCGCGCTGTGATGCAGCGCATAGGCCGCGCCGGGAGATTCGGCCCAGGGCAATGTTTGCTCGGCCAAGATCACGCCGTTGCCGATCAGTCGCGCCACCCCGCCGCGGCCCGCGGGCGTCACCTCCGCCTCTAGTTCGAGATCGCCGTCCATCATGCCCACCTCTGCGCCGATGGGATAGACCTGCCCGGCGTGATATGCCTGGAAGGTCACCTGCGCCCCCATGCTCACATAGACCTGACGGCGGCGCAGCCCCTGCAGGATGGCCGCGCCCGACAACTGCTCGGCATAGACAAAGGTGCGCGGCAGCCCCAGCCGGTCGGGCGGCTTGCGTACTCCCGGCTGATTCACAGGCCGGTGAAAATCACTGCCGCCGATGGCCGTGATGCGGTAGCCGGCGTTGAGCCAGCCGGTCCACAGCGCCAGCGCCAGCGGGTTGCCCACGCGGTTGTCGGGCCAACTGGGGTCGTTCCAGATCTCCAGGCAGTGAATGTGGGCTAGGTGTGAGTCGTCGAAGAGCCAGGCCCAGGGCGGCAGCAGCGGGTGGTTGATCGAGTTGAGCAGCCCATCCGCCGCGCTCGCCGCCAGCAGATCGTTCAGGTCCAAGCCCTGTTTGGCCCAGTTTAACTGCGTTGGTCCCTGGCGCACCGGCCTCAGCCAACCGGCATCCTGCACGATGCCAAAGACGTTGTAATGGCCGCGGTCAAAGGTGATCTCTAGCCCAGGGATCACGCACAGCCCATCGGGCGCGCCAAAGTGGGCATAGGCGTCGAGCGTGTTGTGGTCGGTGATGGCGAGAAAATCCATGCCTTCGGTGCGTGCCAGGCGCGCCAACTCGGCGGCAGAGAGCGTGCCGTCCGAGTGGTGGGTATGGCAGTGAAAGTCCCCCTGATACCAGCCGGGGGCGTCGCGCACCACGCGATCCAGCGATAGGGCAAAGGTCTCCATTGGCAGCGTTCTCGATCTAGGATTGGATGAATTTCCAGGGCGCAAGCCGGCGTTCCAGCCAGTCGGTCATGTAGTAGAGCGTCAGCCCCAAGAGGCTGAGCGCCACCACCCCGGCATACATCTCGGCGTAGGCGACGCGGCCCCAACTTTGGATGAGGATATAATACCCCAGCCCGGAGGTCGTGGCGAAGCTCTCGGCGAAAAAAAGCACGGCGATGGCCGTGCCCACGCTGACGCGCAGGGCCGTCAGCACCGCGGGCAGCGAGGCGGGCGCATAGACATAGCGAAAGAGCGCGATGCGCCCCGCGCCCAGCGAGCGCACACTGGCGATCAGTTCCGGGCGGATGCCGCGCGCCTCGTCGCGCACCACCACCAGGATCTGAAAAAAGAGAATGGTGGCGATCAGCACGATCTTGCTCAGGTTGCCCGTGCCAAAGAGCAGCAGAAAGATAGGCAGCAGCACCACCTTGGGGATGGGATAGGTCAAGTAGACGAGCGGGGCGAACAGCCGGTCAAGCTGCGCGCTCTGGCCCAGCACCAACCCGGCAGGCACAGCCAGGATCAGCGCGGCCCCCGTGCCGGCGACGATGCGCCACGCGCTCGCCCCCACATGGCGCAGCAGGCTGCCCTGCGTCAACTCTTCGCCAAAGGCCTGTAAGACCGTCCACGGCGGCGGCAGGATCGGGTTGTGGATCAGCCAGGCCGCGATCTGCCACAGGATCAGCAGCGTCAGCACGCCGCCCAGCAACTGCCGCCATCTCATGGCTGCCCCCTCATGCTTGTCCCCCCGAACGAATACCGGAGGCGACTTCGCCCAGATGGGCATGGAGGGTCTGCACCCTCTGGGCGAAAGCCGGTGCGGCGCGGAAACCGGGCTGCCCCGCGCCGGGGTTGTCGATCACCGGCGCCGTCCGGTTGGGCGGCGCGGTCAGCAGCAGGATGCGCCGCCCCAAAAAGGCGGCTTCCTCGACGCTGTGCGTCACCAAAATGGTGGTGATGCCCAGTTCAGCCTGTAGCTCGACCACTTGATCCTGCAGATCTCGGCGAGTCAGCGGGTCGAGTGCGCTGAAAGGTTCGTCCATAAGCAGCAGGTTGGGGCGCAGGGCGAGCGTGCGTGCGATCGCCACGCGCTGGCGCTGTCCACCGCTGAGCTGCGCCGGGTATTTGTCCGCCAAGTGGCCGATGCCCAGCCGGTCGAGCCAGCGCGTGGCTTCTTCCTGCGGCAGCGCGGGGGGATAGGGCCGCGGCTGGCCGGGCGGGGCCTGCTTGTTGCGATAGAGCCGGCCCATACGCAGCCCCAGACCGGCGTTGCTCGCCACCGTCGCCCAGGGCAGCAGCCCATGATCTTGGAGGATCAGCCCGGTGCTGGCGCGCGGGCGCGGCGCCGGGCTGCCGTCGACCAGCACTTGCCCCGCCTGGGGCTGGCGCAGCCCGGCGATCAGATAGAGCAGCGTCGTCTTGCCACAGCCGGAGGGGCCGATCAGCGCCCACATTTCGCCGGGCGCGACCGTCCAGTCGAAATGGTCAAAGACCGGCACATACTCGGCGGCATAGCCAAAGACCAGATCGCGCACGCCGACCGCAGGCGTGCCCCCGGCTGCCGGCTCCGGCTTCGGCTTCGGCGCAGATGGGATGGGCGCGACACTCATGGCGGCCAGGGCGCTACTGGCGGAAGCTGGGGTCAATCAACATATCCAGCGCCGGCGGCGTGTCGATCAGCCCTTTGCCCACGGCCCAATCGACCACATCCTGCACCTGGGCGTCGCTGGGGATCTGTTTCACCGGGAAGGGCGGCAGGGTATACTGGCCCTGCAGCGGTTCCGGCACGCGCGCCGTCTCGATCAGGATGTCGGCATAGGCGGCAGGGTCGGCGTTGATCGCCTCGACGGCCTGGTCCCAACCGGCCAGGAAGGCGGCCACGGCGTCGGGCTGCGCCTCGATCACGTCGGCGCGGCAGACCAGTACACTGACCGCGGCTTCGGGCAGGATCGTGTCGTCCAGCACCATCGTCGCGCCCTGCAACTGCGCCAGCGAGGCCAGCGGGTCGGGCAGGATGGCGGCATCCAACTGCTTGTTGAGCAGCAGTTCCAGCCGCACCGGAAGCTGCGGCACATTGGTGCGCGTCACGCTCGTCAGGTCGACCCCTGCCGCGGCCAGGACGCGGTCAAACCAATAGTCGATCACAGTATTTTCGGAGGTGCCGATGTTGGCCCCCGCCAGTTGATCGGCGCTGGCGATGCCGCTCTCCGGCGCGCTGAGCAGGAAGAAGAGCGGGCGTTCCGCCGTGGCTTGGCGGGCGGTGGCGATGATGCGCAGCGGCTGCGCCTGGCGCGCGTTGGTCAGCACAACACCCTGGACATCGGTCATCTCACAGTCGGCTGCGCCGGTCTGGATCACCGTATCGCGCTCGGCCGCGCTGCTCACCGGCACAGCCTCGGCGGTGAGGCCCTGCTCGGTAAAGGCCCCGGTCTGCTGGGCGACATAGAAAGGCACGACATCGGTGGTGGGCAGCAGCGCCACGCGCAGCGTGTGCCCGGAAGTTTCGGCTTGCTCGGCGGGCGGAGCGCTCGGCTGCACCGGGGCGCAGGCGGCGCTCAGGCTCATCAGTAGGATCAGGAGAACCAGACGGCGCTTCATTGGGTTTACGCTTTCTATATAGTTGAGCGAACACAGAGCTTGAGTCAAGATTTCATGTGGCATTTCCCCTATCATAGCAGACTAGGGCGCAAGCGGGATAAGCCGGGGGCGCGGCAGTGGATAAACCAGCAGGCAAAAGAGAAGCGTCTCTGGAACACACGGCATCGCCTAAGCGTCCTAGAGGGAGCAGAGTACGTTCCGACAACTGCAAACCAAGATCAGTCAACTAATGGAGGAATCAACTGAACAATGGACAAATGGGGTTGAAGCCATAGGCATCCAAGAATGAAGTGGGAAAGGAGGTGGCGGTCAGGTGGTGCTCGAAGCGTTCGGCCAAGGTAGCTAACTCCTT
>JADLFO010000073.1 GCA_020845455.1 Caldilineaceae bacterium | reverse complement strand
GAAGAGGTCACCACCACCGAAGCGACAACCGGCAGTGAAGAGGCCGCCGCCGAAGCCCCGGCTGCCGAAGCCGGCGCTGCCGACATCCAAACTGTAGTCGGTGACTATCTCGCCGCCATCCCCGAAGGCTATATGTCCGTCGGCCAGTTAGATGCCTTCAAGGCGATCCTCGACACGGGCGAGGCGGTCATCGTCGACGTGCGCGAGGAATCCGAGTATGCTGAAGGCCATGTTGAGGGCGCGATCAACATCCCGATCCGCACCCTTGCCCAGAACCTGGCCTTGATCCCCAAGGACAAACCGGTCGTCGTCTACTGCGCCTCCGGTCACCGCGCCGGCATGGCGACCACCGCGCTGCGCGTCTTGGGCTATGATAACGTGCGCTCCTTCCCTGGCGGCTGGAAAGCGTGGAGCGCCGCCGGCGAGCCGGTCAGCACCGACGCCGTACAGGCCGAGGCTGGGACCGCGCCCGAGATCGACCCTGCGCTAGTCAGCGCCGTGGACGAGTTCCTCTCCGGCATTCCCGAAGGCTTCTATTCAATCGGCACGGTCGAAAAGCTCAGCGAAGCGATGGACGCCGGCGCATTCCTGATTGATGTGCGCGAACCGTCCGAATTTGCCGAAGGCGCCATCCCGGGTGCGGTCAATATCCCGATCCGCACGCTGGGCAAAAGCCTCGACCAAATTCCGGCCGACCAGCCCGTCGTCGTCTACTGCGCCTCCGGTCACCGCGCCGCCTTGAGCACCGCCGCCCTGCAGATCATGGGCTTCGACAACGTGCGTTCCTTCCCGCCCAGCTACGGCGCTTGGGAAGCGGCCCAGTAACCGGCCTATTCCGTTCCGCATTCCTCTCCTCCAATGCTGTGGGGGCGACGGTCAAATGACCGTCGCCCCCACAGGGCCCACACAGCATAAAGCAAGCTGCCTAACGCAGCACGCGTGCGTCGCCTGCGCGGCGCGTGATGCGCCGCGCATCCAATTCCTCTAAAAAGGCTTGGGCGAATTTGCGGCTGGTCTCGAACAGGTCGCGCGTCTCGGCCAGCGTGATCGCGCCGTGAGCTTGGATATAGGCGCGCACCCGCTCCACCATGGCGCTGAACTCCTCCTGCCGGTAGAGCAGCCCCGTCCCCACGCGCACCAGCCGTCCCTGTTCGACCAACAGCTCCAGCAGCGGCAGATCGCCGCCGAGCAGGTCCGCCACCTCTTCGGCGCTGGGCGGAGAATAGCCCGCGGCTGCCAAGCGCGCCAGCGTGCGATCCACGCGGCCCTGCTGCGCCGCGCTCACCTGCGGCGCAAACCCGGCACGCCAAACCAGGCTGTCGTCCAGTTCAAGGTCCCCCGCGCGTGCATCTGCATCCAGCCAACTGTTGAACAGACGCAGCCCGGCGCTGCCGCTCAGCGCGGCATCTTGCAGCTTACTGCGCAGTTCACTGCGCGCCATGCCGCGGCGCAGCGGATAGAGCCGGTGATAGGCATCCACCGCGTCCACCAGCCGTGCCCGCACCTGCTGCCATCCCTCCAGCGTTGCCAAGAGCGGCTCAGCCCCTGTCTCCAGCGTGAAAATGCCGTCCGCCGCGGTCAACTCGGCCAGCGCTTTGCCCGCAGCCGCCAGGTCCAGACCGCTCAGACCCAACAACTCCTGGGCCGAGACAAAGCGATGGCGCGCCAAGGTCTGCAACAGAATTTCGTCCGGCGCGCCCTGGGCCAATGTACGCAGCCGTTCGATCACACTGGGGTCAAAGCGCCGCCAGCGCCGCCGCGGATGAGGGCTGAGCACCGTGCCGCCGCCCAACGTTGCGCTGGGCGAGGGCATGCGTAGAATATAGCGATCCCCCGCCGTCGCCACCACCGGCTTTTCCAGGCGCAGTTGCACCCATCCCGTCATCCCCGGATCGAGCTGCTCGGCCCCCAGGATACGCACGCGCGCCGGCGTCTCGCTCGCCCCTGTGAAAAAGTCCACCGCCATGTTGTGCGCCAGCGGCCTGGGCGCGTCGGGCAGCAGCCGGAAAGCCGCATCCAGCAAGACCGTGGGCTGCAGCGTATTGGGCAGCGCCACCACATCGCCGCGGCGCAGGTCGTCCGTCCCGACACCTGTCAGGTTGAGCGCCACCCGGCTGCCCGGCTCGGCGCGCGTGATCGTCTGTTTGTGGCTCTGCATCCCGCGGATGCGCGCCGCCAGCCCGCGCGGCAAGATCGTCACCGCATCGCCCAGCGCCAATGCGCCGTCGCTCAACGTCCCTGTGACCACCGTGCCAAAACCGCTCAACGTAAAGATGCGGTCTACCGGCAGCCGGGGCCGGGCGCGGTTGCGGCGCGGCGCCAGCCGCTCCAACTGGGCGGCTAACGCCCCGCGCAGATCGTCCAACCCCGCACCCGTGATCGCGCTCACCCGCACAATCGGGCTTTGGGCAAAATGGGTAGTCTGCAGCAGCTCGGCAATATCCAACTCCACCAGGTCGAGCCATTCGGCGTCGTCGACGAGATCGACCTTGGCAAGCGCCACCACCAGCGAGGGCACGCCCAACACGTCGAGGATCGCCAAGTGTTCACGCGTCTGGGGCATCACCCCCTCGTCCGCCGCGATCACCAGCACTGCGGCGTCGATCCCGCCCACCCCCGCCAGCATATTCTTGATAAAATCAATATGACCGGGCACGTCGACAATGCCAATGCTCTCGACGTGCCCAGTCGGCAGCGGGAGATCCATCCAGGCAAAGCCCAGGTCCAGGGTCATCCCGCGCAGTTTTTCTTCTTTCAAACGATCTGGTTCGATCCCGGTCAGCGCATGGACCAGCGCCGATTTGCCGTGGTCCACATGGCCGGCAGTGCCGAGCACGCGCATGGTCGATCAAACAGAGCGGGCGAGAAAACGGGCGCGCTAGCCGCGCCCGTTGCCGTTCTTCGGGTCGGCGGCTTCCCCGGTCACGATGCCGGTCGTGCGGCGTGCGCCGCCACCCCCCACCTGGCTGGCATAGAGTTCGGCGTTGCGCCGCTGGCGCTGCCACTCTTCTTCAATCGTGCGCAGCCGATCGTCGCGGCCCTTCGCCGCCGCCTGCATCCCCTCTAGCCAGGCCGCGGCCGTCGCCGAGAAATAGCTGCCATAGGTCTCCTGCAGCTTCCACAGATGCTGGAGCAACGCCTCATGCACCTTCAGGTCGTGATGGATGGGCGGGAAGCGCTCCACGACCTCACGGTTATACTTATCCTGCTCTGACCAGAGATGCTCCTGGCGCAGTTCACCTTTGCGCCGCTTCTTCTCAAAGTCCTCGCGGAATTCATCCATATCGCGGCGGATACGCTCCTCCGCCAAACGCTGAAGCTCCTGCACCTGGCTCTGTTCACGCAGGATCAAGTCCTTAAACTCCTGCATCTCATGCACGGCGCGCCGCGACACCTCGATCTGCTGGTGGAAGTTCTGCACGCGCTCAAAGGCCTGGGTGACAACCGTCTTCTGTTCCTCAACCGTCTCTTTCCAGCGGTTGATGACCTGCTCGCGGTCCACGATGGTCGTGCGCACCTTCTCCATAAAAGCGACCTGCTGTTCTCGCAGCGACTCCACCGTCGGCGGCAGCTTCTCGACCTCACCCGACGTCTTGCGGATGCTCTCCTCCAGCACCGGCATGCGCCCCGAAACCGCTTCAATGCGCTTGAACAGTTCCACCGTTTCCTGCTGCAACTGGGCGATACGCTTGGTATCGCTGGTGCGCTGCTCGGCCAAAAAGGGGATCTGCCGTGTGCGCTCCTCGATCTCCTTCGCCAGCGCGCCGATCTGGTTACGCACCCCCATGATCAGCTCGGAGAGACGGTTATCCTCCACGGCGCGGATGTCGATCGCTTCTTCCAGCCGAGCCACCCGCGGCAGTTCCTTGCGCACTTCGCTGATCTCGCGGCTGAGCATCTCGCGGTCGGCCAAACGGCCGCGCTCGGCTTCGCGCTGGCCCTGGATACGGCTCTCCTCGCTGCGCTCGACCAACGTGGCCAACTCCAATTTCGTATTCTGAATGGCATGCTCGATCTGCCCGAATTTGGTCAAATGGGCCTGTGTGCCTGCCAGCCGGCCCTCAAGTTCCTGAATGCGCCGGGCCTGCTCAATAATATCCGCCGACTGGGCCTCGATCCGCTGTTGGAGCCGGGCGATCTCGGCCCGGTCGCGGCGATGCTCCTCGTCCAACCAATTCACCATCTGGGCAAGTTGTGCGATATCCATCGGGTCACCTTCAGTTCGATACATTCACGCGGCGCTGGTGCAAGGATTATACCATCTGCGGCGTCGCCTATCAAACCAATTGGCCGCTATACCCAAACGCCGGGAATAGAGGGCAGGCAGCGTCAAACCACGGAAAGTTTGACCGAACCGGCGCGGCGCTGCTACAATCGAAAGGCCAGGCAACGGGCAGCCGCGCCGGTTCAGCGCATCTATCATCGGGAACCGCACGCTGGGAATTCACTCGAATCGCTGACCCGCCGCACGGTCGTCTAGGCACCAGCAAGCACGCAGGATTGACAAGTGCAGTATGCAGATCGGCGTTGACGCGCGGCTTATTCACCACCAGCCTGCCGGCATCAGTAGATATACCAGTCACTTACTGAAGGCAGTTGCCAAGCTCGATACAACCGACGAATTTGTGGTCTTTCAGCATCGCCGCCACCAGACACCCGTGGTGGAGCAGGCTAACTTTCGCCGCGCTACGCTTTTTGCGCCGGTCCACACGCGGCTCGAACAATGGCTGCTGCCCTTGGAACTGGCGCGCTTTCCCCTAGACGTGTTGCACAGCCCAGACTTTATCCCGCCGCTGCACAGCGCCCTGCCCACGCTCATCACCGTCCATGACCTGGCCTTTCTGCACTGGCCCCACTTTCTAACCAAGGACAGCGCCACCTACTATGGGCAGATCGACCGCGCCGTCAAACGCGCCGCCCATATCATCGTGCCCAGCGAAAGCACACGGCTGGACCTGATCGCACAGTTGGGCGTAGATCAGAGCAAAGTCACCGTCATCTACGAAGCGGCCGATGATCATTTTGTGCCGCTGCCGCTCGCCGAAACCCGCCGCCATGTCACCCAAAAGTACGGGCTGCCCGAAACCTACTTTCTCTTTGTCGGCACCATCGAACCGCGCAAAAACGTCGACGGGCTGCTGCGTGCCTTTCATCACCTGCGCACCAAATATGGCGCGACCGACGCCGGCCTGGTCATCGCCGGCAGCCGCGGTTGGCTCTATGACGAAGTGCTGGCCTTGATCCGCGATCTGCACCTAGAGAGCAGCACCTTCTTGCTGGGCCGCGTGCCCGACCATGACCTGCACCGGCTCTATGTCGCCGCACGCTGTCACGTCCACGCCGCCCACTATGAAGGTTTCGGTCTGCCACCGCTGGAGGCCATGGCCTGTGGCACGCCGACCGTCGTCTCCAATGTCAGCAGTCTGCCCGAAGTAGTCGGCGATGCGGCACTGCTGGTCAGCCCCTCCAACTGGGAAGAGATCGCCGTCGCCATGCATCGCCTGTTGACCGACGACGCGCTCCATGCCGAACTGCGCGTCAAAGGCCTACAACGCGCCCGCGTCTTTAGCTGGGAACTGGCAGCGCGGCGCACGCTGGAGGTCTACCGGCTGGTCGGCGAACCGGCCATTACCGTCCCGCCCACGCACACGGCCTCCTCGCGCACACCCGAACGGCTCTAGCGCCGCACGCCCGCCGCACGCCAATTGCCACCTTCACGCCGCATGGATATTCTCCTGCTCACGCCGCAGTTGCCTTACCCCCCGCGCCAGGGCACGACTATCCGCAACTTGGGCATCATCCAACACCTGGCACAGCGCCACAGCGTCGACTTGGCGACGTTCCTCGCCCCTGGCGAAAGCCTGACACCCAATAGCCCGCTGCATACGCTCTGCCGCCGTGTGATAGCGCTGCCTCAGCCGGTCCGCCCGCCGGCCCATCGCCTGCGCGATACGCTGCTCTCGCCCCTGCCTGATATGGCGCTGCGCCTCGAAGACTGGGCCATGCACCGCGCTGTACAAAGCCTCGTCGCCGCCCAACCCTATGACATCCTACAGGTCGAAGGCATTGAACTGGCGCAATATGCTCGCCATGCGCCGCCTGCCACGCGCGTTGTCTTCGACGACCACAACTGCGAATATCTGCTCCAGCAGCGCGCCGCACAGGCCGACCTGCGCACGCCGCGGCGCTGGCACGCCGCCGCCTACAGCCTGATCCAAACGCAAAAGCTGCGCCGCTATGAAGCTGCCGCCTGCCGCGCCGCCGCAGCCGTGATCGCGGTCAGCCATCCCGACGCCGCCGCCCTCGCGCGCATCGCACCCGGCACGGCCATCGAGGTCATCCCCAACGGCATCGACCTGGCCGCCTATGCCCAGGCGCAGCATGCCCCGCCCCAAACCGGCCCCTTCACCCTGCTTTTCACCGGCAAGATGGACTACCGGCCCAACGTCGACGCCATGCTCTGGTTCGGCCAAGAGGTGCTGCCACGGCTGCTGGCCCAGACCGCCGGGCTGCGCTGTCAGATCGTCGGGCTGAACCCGCATCCACGTCTGGACGTGCTGCGCGCCATCCCCCAGGTGGAGATCACTGGCGGCGTGCCCGATGTGCGCCCCTATTTGGCCGCGGCCCACGCCTACATCATCCCCATGCGCGTCGGCGGCGGCACACGCTTCAAGGCGCTGGAAGCAATGGCCTGCGCCAAACCGATTGTCAGCACCTCGCTCGGCGTCGAAGGCATCGACGTACATGCCGGGCAGGAACTGCTCATAGCCGACACGCCGGAGCAATTCGCCGCATCCGTCCTCCAGCTCATGTATGACTACGCGCAAGAAGGCGTGCTGGCGGCACGCCTCGGTGCAGCCGCCTGCCGTTTTGTCGCCGCACGCTACACCTGGGAGCGCATCTTGCCGCAGCTTGAGACGCTCTACACGGCACTGCTGCCCATCGCACGGGCATAATCCCTACGGCCCCCACGTCAGCCGCTCCTGGAACCAGTCGTATTCTCCCTGGCCGAAATTGCCCGGCAAGTCAAACAGCTTGCGCGGGCCGCTGCCGTCCGGGCGCATGACATAGACCGACCAAGTCCCGTCACGGTCGGTCAAAAAGGCCACCGCGCCCCCGTCCGGCGCAGCGGTCGCCAAGCCGTCGCGGCCAGGATGGTTGGTCAACTGCATGAGGCCGCTGCCGTCTGCATTCACGCTGTAGACTTCCCAGTTGCCTGTGCGGTCCGACATCAGCAACATACCGCTGCCCAGGCTGTCGGTCGGCACATCGCCCGGCCAACCGCTGGCGCTGCTTGGCATCCCGCCGTAGGTGTCCACCACATGGATGCCGCACACGCTGCCCGTATCCCAGTAGTTGCAGCCGTTGAACGCGATGCGCCCGTCGGCCAAAAAGATCGGATACCGCCCAAAGATCTCCCAGGCGTCATACATTATCGGCGCGCGGTCGCGCCGGTCGGCTAGGTCATCTTGCAGATAGACGCGGTGCTGGCGGTCGCCCACATGCGCCGAATCAAAGACCAGCTTCTTAGCGTCCGGCGACCAATGCGGGTGCGCGTCCTCCGGGTGGGCGCTGATGATCCAGGGGTCTTGGCCCACCGGTCCCATCTGCACCAAATTGTCCATGCCGCCGCCCTCGGCGTTCGCCGCCAACCCGCCCCAGCTATTGAAATCCGGCTGCCGCCGGTTGGGGATCGGCGTCAGGTGAATACGCGCCGGCACATCAAAAATATAGATGTCGGGCCGGTCGCTGCGCCGGTTCCAAAGCGCATAGGCGATATGGCCGGCCAGGTTCGGCGGCGGCGGCAGCGGCGTAGGCGACAGAGTCATGGTCGGGGTGGCAGTCGGCATGGCCGTCTCAGTTGGCATTGCTGTCTCGGTCGGCGTGGGCGACAAGGTCGGCGTGCTCGTTTGGGTCGGAGTCTCAGTTGAAACCTCAGTCGGAACCTCTGCCGGCGTCACGCTCGGCACAGGCGTTGATGACGGCAGCGGCGTCACCGTAGAGGGCGGCGCTGCAGAAAGCGGCGTAGCCGTCGCCTCCACCACCATAGCGCGGCGCAGCGCCGCGGCTTCGCCCGGCGGCGCATCCTGGGCAGCTTTGCCGGCGTCTAGCTCCTGCTTCACCGCCACCAGCGCCGCGCTCGCCGGTGTGGCCGCGGCACGCTGCGCCACGCGCGTAAGCGGCGGCAGAGGGCCCGCCCTGTGCGCCCGTGGCGTTGGGGTCGGCAGCAAGCTCGCCTCCGGCTCGTCGACCACCACCACCCGCCCGATCGCGTTGGCATCCGGCGCGGCGATGCGCGTCAACAAAGCGCCTGCCGACTGCACCAACGCCAGCAGCACCAACAGCACCGCCAGCGCGCCCACCACCAGCGCGGCCAGCGCGGGCATGTTCACCGGCGAACTGGGCCGGAAGCGCCCGCCGCGCGCCGAGGCCGGAGGCGTCGAAACCTCAGACAGCGAGACCGGCTGCGCTACCGGCTCAGCCGCGACCTGGCGCGCCGGCACAAACGGCAGGCGAATATGCACCGGCGGGCTGGGCGGCAGCGGGGGCAGGATCGAACGCACCTCCGGCATCCGTGGCGGCGGAGCAGGCGATGCCGGCGGCGTCTCCCCCGCGGCGGGCGCAGCCTGTACCGCCGGCTCTTCCGGCGCGGTTTGCGCTGCCGGCGATGCTTCCACCGCAGGCGGCCCCGGTATAGGCGGCTCCGGCACAGGCGGCGCGGCCCTCTCGCCCCGCAGCCACTTAACTAGGTCGCCGGCGCGGTGCGGGCGCTGCGCCGGGTCTTTGCTCAACGCACGATCCAGCGCCTCCACCGCCGTGGGCGACAGCGCCGGGTTGACGCTGTCGGCGTGTGCCGGTTTCTTCTCCACAATCTGCCGCACAAGCCCCAGCAGGTTGGTGCTCTCAAAGGGGGCATGGCCCGCAAACAGCGTATAGGCGATTGCGCCCAGGCTGTAGATATCGGCGGCGGCGTCGATGCGCTCCTCGCCCGCGGCCTGCTCCGGCGACAGATAGGCCGCCGCGCTCAGCCGGTAGACCGGTGGCTGGAGCGCGCTTGGCGGCACCCCCATGTCAAAATCACCCACCATCACCTTGCCGTCCGCCGCCAGGAAGACGTTGCTCGGCTTCAGGTTATGATGCACAAAGCCGCGCAGATGCGCATAGTCGAGCGCCGCCGCAATCTGCTCTACCGCCGCCAATGCCTGCTCCGGTGCGAACGGGCCTTCATGCCAGGCCAGCCGCGCCGCCAATGTTTCGCCGCTCGCCAATTGCATGGCGATATAGGTATGGCCGTCCGACTGCCCCGCATCATAGACCGGCAAGATGTTGGGATGGCGCAGCCGGATCGCCTCGCGCGCCGCGCTCACAAACCGCCGCGCCAACGCCATATCCTGCGCCAGGTGCGGCTGCAGCACCTTGATCGCCACGGCGCGGTCATATAAGGTGTCGTGGCCGCGATAGACGACCGCAATCTCACCGCGGCCGATCTCTGCCTCGATCTGATAGGGGCCGATTTGTGTAGGTCTTGGATCCATAGCCTGCGCTCGCAGTTGAAGAGGATGAGCGCGGCAGCGTGCCGCCTGGTCTTCTATTGTAAGCGGCCTGTGGCTACGCCGCAACCGGCGCATAGGCCGTCAACCTTGGAGCGGCTTGCTTTGCGCTCACACTCCATTGCCACTACAATGGATGGCAGACCCAAACATACTCGTCCACAATCTCGGCAAGCCATTGCCATGCAGAAACGCCCGACCGTGAATCCACCCAAACCCAACCGCGTCGCCAAGCCGCCGCTCCGCTGGACCGGCATACTCTTCGCCCTCGCCGCCAACACCTTGTTGGTGACGCTGGCCGACTCGTTGGTGGCGCGGCTTGGCGGCAGCCTTAACCTCGAAATGCTGGCGACGGTAATCGCACCGCTGGTCGCCGGGATCGCAACCGCGCTCTATACCGGCGAACGCGGGGCCATGCATGCCTTTCTGGGCGCGCTGCTCAGCATGCCGATCCTCTATCTCGTCGTCTTTGCCGGGGCGTGGCCGTTGACTGTCTTTGCCATGGCCTTCTGTACGCTCGGCGGCGCGTTTACCGAGATCGCAGCGCGGCGCAGGCTGCGCTGACGCCCGCTGCGCGCCGCACTATGGGAGGCAGGCGCACGAAACCTGGAAGGGCTTCGTGGTACAATGCAGCGGGGCAGCGCCGGGCTACGTCTGGCGTTCGGCCCACTGGCTTGCAAGACAGCGACCCATCACGAAAGGAAACCTCATGGCATCCCAACAATGGAGCCAACCGCCCGCAACGGAGATCGACCCGGCCAAACACTATACGGCCACCATCGAGACCAACAAGGGCGATATTGTGTTAGAGCTTGACCCCCAGCACGCGCCCAAGACGGTCAACAATTTCGTCTTTCTCGCCCGCCAAGGCTTCTACGACGGCGTGACCTTTCACCGCGTTATCGCCAACTTCATGATCCAAGGCGGCGACCCAACCGGCAGCGGGCGCGGCGGCCCTGGCTATAAGTTCGAGGACGAAGTGAAGAACAACCCCCTCAAACATGGGGCCAAGGTCATCTCCATGGCCAACGCTGGACCCAACACCAACGGCAGCCAGTTCTTCATCACCCATTCGCCCCAGCCGCATCTCGACGGCAAACATACCGTCTTCGGCAAAGTCGTCGAAGGCAGCGATGTCGTAGATGCCATTCGCCAAGGCGACAAGATGATCAAAGTGACGATCAGCGAATCCTAAACAATCAGCCAGAAAGGCAGGGCCATGGTCACGGCTATCGTGCTCATCAACACCGAACACGGGCATATCAACGACGTGGCGGAAAGTCTGGTCGAGATGTCAGGCGTCTCGGAGGTCTATTCGGTGGGCGGGCGCTACGACCTGGTGGCGGTCATCCGCGTCAAAACCAACGAGCAGATGGCCGACCTGGTCACTACCCACTTACTCAAGATCAACCATATCGAGCGCACCGAGACGCTGATCGCGTTTCGCGCCTATTCTCAGCATGACCTAGAGCGGATGTTTGCCATCGGCGCTGAGGCTGAGTAAGCCCGGCGAGTCAGCACATCTACCGGTAAAAGTCGACCCAGCCGATCTCCAGCACTTGGGGCCGTTGTTCATCCCAATCCGGCGGCGCGATCACCCGGTAGACGGGATCCGCGCTCTCTGGGGCAGGCGGATAGACGGCCATCCAATGTGGGCTGCCCGGCGCGACCGGCTGCTCGGGCAAGCCGGCAGCCTGCACGGTGACGAGAACCGGCGCACCGTTCTGCGCCGCGGCCAGGCTCACGACCGTCTCACCATAGGCCAGGGAAAAGTGTTCCAGCCCGGCCAAGTGCAGCCGGAACTCCAGCGGTCCCGGCGGCAGCGTCTCCAATAGTGTGATGCGGCTGCGCCCGATCCCGCTGGGGCTGTAGATCTCGATCAGTGTCCGTTCGCCGGCTCGCGCCAGCGTCACGCGGCCATCGCCCGCGCTCGATTCGACTCGCGCCGCCACGCGCTGCAGCGGCGGCCATGTACATCCTGCGGACAGCCGGCAACACAGGCCCGCAGCAACCAACCCAATGACCATCATTCGCCGGTTTCGTAACATGGGTTTACTCCTGGCGCATGCTGCGCAGAGCCAGTATGGCATAAGCCCACGCGCCGCGCAATCACCCGCCAAACCGGCGCATCCGAGGAACACGCTGCTGTGAACGAACAAAATGCCGTTATCGACCGCTTTCTGAGCGATCACCTCGACGACTATATCCAAGAAACCATGCGCCTCTGCGCCCAGCCGAGCGTCTCCGCCAGCGGTCAGGGCGTGCGCCAATGCTCCCAACTGGTGGCCGAGATGCTCTCCCGCCGCGGGCTGGAAGTGCAAAGCTTCGAGACCCCCGGCCACCCGATCATCGTCGCCCGCGCCGGCGGCGCTTCCCCGCGGCGGCTGCTCTTCTACAACCATTATGATGTGCAGCCCGCTGAACCGCTCGAACTGTGGACCAGCCCGCCTTTCGAGCCGGAGATCCGCGACGGCAAGGTCTATGCGCGCGGCGTGGCCGACGACAAGGGCGAGTTTGTCGCCCGGCTGGCCGCGCTCGACGCCGTCCGCGCCGCCCACGGCGGCGAACTGCCCTGTGGCGTCACCTTCGTGGTCGAAGGCGAAGAAGAGGTCTCCAGCCCCCATATCGCGCCCTTTGTGCTGGAGCATCTCGACCTGCTGGCCGCCGACGGTTCGCTTTGGGAAGGCGGCGGCGTCGACCCCGATGACCGCCCCGGCCAAGTGTTGGGCTTCCGCGGCATTATCGCCTGCGAGCTTTTTGTCGAGACCATGAGCCGCGATGCCCATTCCGGCGGAGCGCACATCTTGCCCAGCGCCGCCTGGCGGCTGCTGCGCGCCCTCGCCGGCCTCAAGGACGAAAACGAGCGCATCCTCATCCCCGGTTTCTATGACCGCGTCCTGCCCCCGTCTCAGGCCGACCTGGATCTGATCGCCCAGCAGCCCGACTTTGAGGATCACTATCGCAAGACCTTTGGCATCCGCCAGTTCGTCAGCAACCGCAGCGGGCAGGAGCTGCTCACCTCGGTCTTTGAGCCGACCTGCAACATCCAGGGCATCACTACCGGCTGGCAGGGTCCCGGCACCAAGACGATTGTCCCGGCGCAGGCCTCGGCCAAACTCGACTTCCGGCTGGTTCCCGACCAGAACCCCGAGGAAATTCTGGAACTGCTGCGCGCCCATCTCGACGCCCAAGGCTTCGACGATGTACGCATCAAGGCCCACGGCATGATGTGGCCCTTTAAGGCATCGGAGGATGATCCGTTGGTGCGGCTGACTCATTCCACCGCCGAAGAGGTCTATGGCATGGCCCCCAAGCCGCCCGTCCCGCTGGGCGGCGGCAGCAGCCCGGCCTATGCCTTCTCCGGCCCGCTGGGCAACATTCCGGTCGTCCATGCGGGGGTGGGCTATCCTCACGCCAACGGCCATGCGCCGGATGAAAACATCCGCATCGCCGACTTTCTCAACGGCGCGCGCCACATCGCGCGCCTGCTCAACGGCTTTGCCGATCTGTAATCGCCGATCTGTAATCGTCGATCTGCAAGCGCCTGTATTGCCGCGGGGGTTGGGAGACCCGCCCCCGCGGCCCGGCTTCTACCGTTCGTTTCCGTCCGGAGCTGAGGACCACGCCGCCATGGCGACCTTCCTGCCGCAGCCGCCCATCATGGTCATTGGCGCGGGGCCGGGGGCCGGGGCCTATTTGCTCCACATGCGCCTCGCCGCAGCGCGGGCGATCTGCTTCGGGCGCTTTGCCCGCGGCGAACCGCTGCCGCTGGCCGCTGGCGACTATCTGTACATCGGCTCCGCCCAAGGAGAGGCGCACCACGCACCGCTG
>JADLFO010000072.1 GCA_020845455.1 Caldilineaceae bacterium | reverse complement strand
CGCACCGCCTGAAGAAACGGCTCGACCTCCAACCGTTCGGCCTGCAGCATAGACCCCGCCCGCCTAGATCAAGTCCTGGTGCGGCATGCGCACGGCCACCTGCCGCCCGGCAAGATAGTCCTTCACCTGCCGAATGCTCAGCTGATGAAAGTGAAAGAGGCTGGCCGCCAGCGCTGCCGCCGCGCCCCCGTCGGTCAGCGCCGCCGCAAAGTCCTCCAGTTTGCCTGCCCCCCCGCTTGCGATCACCGGGATGTTGACCGCATCGCTGACCGCGCGCGTCAGCGTCACGTCATAGCCCTCCTGCGTGCCGTCGCCGTCCATCGAGGTCAGCAAGATCTCACCCGCCCCGTACTGCTCGGCCTCACGCGCCCAGGCCACCGCATCAAGCCCGGTGTTGACGCGCCCGCCGTTGATATAGACATCCCAGCCAGGGCCGCGCGCCGACAGTTCCTCTCCACTGCGCCGCCGCGCGTCGATCGCCACCACCACGCACTGGCTGCCAAAACGCTGCGCCGCATCGCGGATCAACTGCGGGTTGCGCACCGCCGCACTATTGACGCTCACCTTGTCGGCCCCCGCCAGCAGGATGGCGCGCATGTCCTCCACCGTGCGGATGCCGCCGCCCACGGTAAACGGGATAAAGACGCTGTCGGCCACACGGCGCACCATCTCGATCACGATCTCGCGCGCCTCGTGCGTCGCCGTGATGTCCAGAAACACCAGCTCGTCCGCTCCCTCACGGTCGTAAACCTGAGCCTGTTCAACCGGGTCGCCCGCGTCCACCAAGTCTACGAAGTTGACCCCCTTGACCACGCGCCCGTCTTTGACATCCAGGCAGGGGATGATCCGCTTTGCCAGCATCCAGGGTTATCCTTCTATGCAGCGCTCTAGTGCTGCAGATGACCTTGTAAATAGGCAACGGCGGCGTCCAACGCCGGCAGTTGCTCTGGTGAAGTCTCAGTCAATAGCTCCCACGCCGTCTGCGCCGATACCCAGCGCGCCTCACAATGATCTTCGTGCCCCATCTGGATCTCGCCGGAGGCCGTCTCACCCAGATAATAGATCACGGTGCGCTCGATAGCATAGTTGCGGATACTCGCCGTGTAGTGCAGTTCGACTCGGCAGTCATCGTGCAGCCGCACAAGCGGCAGCCCCGTTTCCTCGCGCATCTCGCGCAGCGCGCATTCGAGATCCGGCTCGCCGTTCTCCACCCCGCCGCGCGGGAACTGCCACTGGTCGAAAAAGAGGTTGAACAGCAGCAGAAATTCCGGCCCCGCCTGTCCCAGCCGGTATGGGATGATGCCCGCGCTGCGCCGGCGCAGCGGCGCATGGCCGATCCGGATGGCCTCGGCCAGGTCTAGATTACCGGTGTACAAGGCCTGCCCGACGATCACCCCGTCGATGTTAAAATGCTCATACCGCTTGAGCAGTTTGATATCTTGGATGCCCGCCACGCCGCCGCTGGCAATCACCTTCAGTCCAGTGATGTCGCCCAGCCGGCTGGTAGCCTCGATATTGACCCCGCTCAACATCCCGTCGCGGCTGATATCGGTATAGACCACACGCCGCACGCCCAGCGCGTGCATACGATGCCCCAAATCCACTGCGTCGACACGGCTGGTCGCCTGCCAGCCGTGCGTGGCGACCTTGCCGTCGCGCGCATCGATCCCCACGGCGATGCGCTCTGCGCCCCATCGCTCGATAGCGTCGGACACCAGCCGCGGGTTTTCCACCGCAACCGTGCCCAACACTACCCGGTCCGCGCCCAGTTCCAGCGCTAGCCGGATATCGTCCATAGTGCGCAGCCCGCCGCCAAACTGGATCGGCAGATCCACCGCCTGCCGGATCTCCAACAGCCGCCGCAGGTTGATCGGCAGCCCGGCCGCGCCGCGCTTGATCGACCGCACGCCCGGGCCGGATGCAGCCGGCTGATGCAGGGTCTCAAGCTGCGCCTGGGTTGCGCCCAACGCTCCGTCGAGGTTGACGACGTGCAGCCATTGCGCCCCTTGCTCTGCCCAAAGCGCTGCCATGTGTGCCGGGTCGTCGCCGAACACCGTCTCGGCGTTCGGGTCGCCCTGGCGGAGGCGCACACACCGCCCCTGGCGCAGATCGATTGCAGGATAGATGATCATGGAAAGCCAACCCATACACTAAGACCGGCCTAGGGCCGGTCGCACCCAAGGAAAACCGAATTGCCGTACACTATGCATGACAACCGGTTACACTCTAGCCGATCCACCCTCTGGCTACCGTAACGATCCATCCCCGTCAGCCAAAACTTGCCGGCCAACAGACCGGCGCTACCCCCGCCGCACGGATTCCGCCAAAGCGAAATCCTGGACCCAACGGCCGCCCGGCAGTTCAACCGCCGCCACCGCCCCAAAGGACAATCGCGCCCAGTCGTCATAGCGCACACGCGCCAAGCCCAGATAATGAGCGCGCAGCAGGCTGAGCGTCAAGCCATGGCCCACAAGCGCCACCGTCTTGCCCGAGAAGCGGCGCTCGATCGCGGCCAGCGCCCCACACACGCGTTCCAGCGCTGCACCGGCCGCCTCCCATTCGCCCACGCCGCGGTCAGGGTCGGTGAACATCTCCGCCACCTGCGCGCCGTAGTCGTCAGCCCATCTCCCGCGGCGCAGCTCGTCCAACCGGCTGTCTACCCACACCGGCAGCCCTCGTTCGCCCACCACCGAAGCTACCGACAAAAACGCCTTGGCTTCGGAACTGACGATCACCTGCTCCACTGTTGCCCAAAATGAAGCCGCGGCCAGCCCCGCGGCCTGTACCCGGCCCGCCTCCGATAGCCCCCACTGTGTTGCATCCTGCGCCTGCTGTTGCGCCGTCGCTACATGCGTGATCAGATAGACCAACATCCCCGCGCCCGCCTACCCGCGCGACACCGCGCGCGCCGGTTCGGTGGTGAGAGGCGCCACCATCTTCATAAAATTCGCCAGGATGCGCAGCCCAACCGTATGGCTCTTCTCGGGATGCGGCTGCACTCCCCAGGCGTTCTTATAGCGCACGATGCTGGCGTAATCAATCCCATAGTCGGTAGACGCCAAGATCGCATCGGGCGCATCCGGCTTGCAGTAATAGCTGTGCGCAAAATAGGCATAGGCGCCGTCCGGCACGCCTACCAACAGGTCGTCGGGCCGCCGTTGATGTAACTGGTTCCAGCCAATCTGCGGCACGCGCAGCGCGTGGCCGCTCCGGCTGGCGGCGTCCGGCATATGGTCGGCAAAGCGCAGCACTTGGCCGGGGATCAGATGCAGCCCTTCGTGCTGCCCCATCTCCTCGCTGCTGTCGAACAGAAGCTGCATCCCCACGCAGATGCCCAGCACGGGCAGCCCCGACTGCACGGCATCAAGCAGCGGCTGCTCCAGCCCTTGGCGGCGCAGGTTGTCCACGCTGTCGCCAAACGCGCCCTGCCCCGGCAGCACCACCGCCCGCCACCTCGTCAGGTCCGTGGGCCTGTCCACAATGTCGAGGGGGACATGCAGCGGCGCGGCCATCGTCTCAAATGCCTTATAGACGCTGCGCAGATTACCTACCCCGTAATCCAAGATCGCGATCATCGGCCATTCTCCGTCACGATGGCGAAATTGCGTACAAAAGCGGGCGGCAGTTGTCGCTGCGCGGTGAGCGTGGTCAACTCCCGAATGCGCTGCTCGGCATGTTCCTGCGCCACGGGCGTGATCTCGCCCGTCTCCACCGCTGCATCGAACGCGGCTTCGCCCAACACAGTCACCCGCCCCGTCATATCAACCCACAGCGCTAACCCCAGACCCTCCACCGTCAATCGGTTGCCCTGCTGCTCGATCGGCATACAGATCGGGATGTAGTAACCCAGCGGGCCGCCCGAAGCGGTGAAATACTTCTCGACCACTTGGCCCTCGCGGCGCAGCCAAAAGCGGATCCACACATAGCCTGGCCGCACTACGTCCAGTCCTTCGATCTCCTGGCTCACCGCTCGCGCGGCAACGTCGCCGACCCATGTCGCCCGCTCCACCAACACATCGGTCAGCCATTCGGACCGGTAATCTTGCATCGCCGCGCAGCGCCGCCACTCGCCGCTTTCCATGCGCCCCTATCCTCTACCCCTCCCTGTACCTCTCTGTGGCCGCTGTATGCTGCGCCCCCTCACGACAGTCCGCAGGTTAATACTTCCGGACAATCGCCCGATAGGCAAGCGGTTCGCGAAACTGGATTAGCTGGCGATCTTCACGCACCGAACGCACCAAGTCCAGATCGATCGTTGCCACGGCATAGCCCTCAATCGCCTCGTCCAAGACCGTGTAGACCTCTCCCGTAGGGCCGGCCAGCAGGCTGTCGCCCATATAGCGCCGTGTCGGCTCCTCGCCAACCCGGTTGGCCGCCGCCACAAAGAGCGCGTTCTCGCACGCGCGGCTGATCACATGCGCCCGCCACGAGTCGCGCATCGTCTCTTCCCAGTTGGCGCTCACGACGATCAGTTCCGCCCCCTCCAGTGTCAAACTGCGCGCCGCCTCCGGAAACGCCAAATCCCAGCCGATTAACATCCCAAAGCGGCCCCACTCGGCATCAATGTTGACAAAGCGAAAGCCATTGCGAAACACTTGACGCTCTTCGCCCAGCAGATGAACCTTGCGATACTCCGCCACCACGCTGCCCTCTGGCCCTACGCAGACCGTGCCGTTGTAGAGGATGCTCTCGACCTTCTCCTTGATCACCATGCCCATGACCACATGCGTGTTAAAGTCGTTCGTGCGTTTAGCCAAGTAGTTCGTCGCATGACCCGGCACGCGCTCCGCCACGTCGGTCGCCCGGATCCCCAACTCGCTGCCCGTATAGCTCAACTCCGGGAAGACGATCAAGTCCGTGCGCTGCTCCGAACAGATCTTCTCGACAAAATCGCCCATCTTGCGCAGATTCCCCTCCAGGTCTGCAAGGTCGGGGGCCATCTGCACCAACGCAATTGTGATCTCACGCGGCATGGTAACTCTCCTGTGGCGGCCGTGTTGTCTGCGGCTTGGCGATACGGTAGAGGCAGTACAGTCAAAATGACCGCGCCAGTATAGCATACCCTGACCGATTCACCATTTGGGCGCTTTTACGATACAATGTTGCCTGACAAGATCGCCTAGACAGCCGGGGCTTGGCGTGCAGCGTGGCTCAATCTCCCACCCGGGACGTTCGACCGGTGTGGGTGATGGAAATGACTGAGGAGAAAAGCGGTTCTTTATGACAAGCAAAATCGGCATGTGGTTCCAGCGCGCCTGGATTGTGCTGCTGGTCGCCGGCGTAGTGATCGCGCTCGATCAGTGGACCAAAGCCTGGGTGCGCGCCGCCATCCCCAACCTCGGCGATATCCAGCGGATTCCCGGCATGGGTAATGTCTTTCTGCTCGAACACGTTCACAACTATGGGGCGGCGTTTGGCATCCTGCAGAACTGGGGGAATCTGTTCGTCGTCGTCGCATCCGTCGTCACCGTCGCCATCCTCATCTACGTCTGGCATATCCCCACCGACCAGACCTTGATCCGCGTCCTGTTGGGTCTGCAAATGGGCGGCGCGATCGGCAACGTCATCGATCGCCTGACCCAAGGCTATGTCACCGACTATGCCAAGCTGGGAATTCCCGGCTTCTACTACATACCTAACTTCAACGTCGCCGACAGCGCCATCGTCTGCGGGGTGATCGGCTTGGGCATCTACATCATCGTCGAGGACATTCGTCAGCAGCGCGCCGCCCACGCTCGCCAGGCCGACCTCGCCGCCGACGCCGCTGCCACACCCCATCCGGATGCATCCTAGCGCCCGCCCAAGGATAGCACCCCGCATGAGCGACCGGGGCCACACACCGCAGCCGGTGGTCCGGCTGCATGTAGCGGAGGACGGCCAGGGGCAACGGCTGGACCGCTGGCTTGCCGCCCAGTTCCCCGAACACAGCCGCAGCACGCTCCAGCGCTGGATCAAAGACGGCGCTGTCGCCGTCGACGGGTTACCCGCGCGCGCCGGCCGGCGCCTGATGGCAGGCGAGGCGATCGCCATTACCTTGCCGGATGCCCCCGTCGCCGCCGACCTGCGCGCCGAAGCGATCCCGCTTGAAATTCTCTATGAGGATGCCGACATTCTGGTTATCAACAAACCCGCCGGCATGGTGGTCCACCCCGCGCCAGGCCACAGCGGGGGCACGCTTGTCAACGCCGTGCTCCATCACTGCCCTGACCTCGCCGGCATCGGCGGCGAACGCCGGCCCGGCATCGTCCACCGGTTGGACAAGGATACCTCCGGCGTCATGGCCGTCGCCAAGCATGAGCGCGCCCTGCGCCATCTCCAGGCACAGTTCAAAGCCCGCCAAGTTCAAAAGGAGTATCTGGCGCTCGTCGAGGGCCGGCTTGCCCCCCAGGAGGGCCGCATCGCTGCGCCGCTGGGCCGCCACCCCGTCGACCGCAAACAGCAGGCCGTCATCGCTGCGGGTTCCGCCGGCGGAACCCGCAGCCGCGAGGCCGTCACGGACTATCACGTGGAGGCCGTGTTCACCGCGCCTGTCCACAACGACCAGGGCATCGGCCACTTCAGCCTGGTGCGCGCCCACCCGATTACCGGGCGCACCCATCAAATTCGGGTCCACCTGGCCTGGCGCGGTCACCCGATTGTGGGCGACCCCCTCTACGGGCTGCGCCATCAACGGCTCGCCGCGCCGCGCCTCTTTCTACACGCCGCGCGCCTCCGCCTGCGCTTGCCGGGCAGCGGCGAACTGCGCGAGTTTCAGGCGCCGCTCGCGCCGGATCTACAAACCGTGCTGGATCGGCTGCTGCGTGAGGCTTAGCGCGGCGAATGGCGCACAGCGGGCGGGCCGGGGCGGCCGGCCCGCGACCCCGGCGTCTCAGCGCCGCTGCGGCGCGACGACGGCAGCGGGCGCTCGCGGGTTAGGCGCCGGTCAGGCGCACGGACGACAGGGGCTTCGGGCGCGGCAAGCGCCGGCGTGTGGCTCCACCCAAGCTGTGATGAAGCGCACAGCACGGCGGCGATACAACCGAGGATCACCCGGCGGCTATTGGGGAAACGGCGTAGCATCGTTGATAGCTTTCCTTGCTGGTTCTTGTCGCAATGCCTGCCCCCCCACTTTACTACGGCCCGCCGCCGCTGCCTACCGACAATTGACCGATCTCTAGGACACAACTGTCCATCCAGCCCAGGTAACAAGCGCCGCTTGCGCTCCCCCCCGGCTTGTGCCACGATCAGAGCCATGCAACCGGGGTCGCCAGACCAGGTATACGCAGCCTCAAGAAACTCAAGAAAGGCAGTGATATCATGTTGATCACCAAACAGGCGGCACTCGACTATCATGCCCAGGGCAGGCCCGGCAAGCTCAAGATCGTCGCCACCAAGCCGATGGACACCCAGCTTGACCTCTCCCTGGCCTATTCACCCGGCGTCGCCTATCCTGTCTTGGAGATCGCCCAGAACAGAGACCTTGCCTACGACTACACCGCCAAAGGCAACCTCGTCGCCGTGATCAGCAACGGCACGGCCATCCTCGGGCTGGGCAATCGCGGCGCCCAGGCATCCAAACCTGTCATGGAGGGCAAAGCCGTGCTCTTCAAACGCTTTGCCGACGTCGACGTCTTTGACATCGAAGTCAACTCCACTGACCCCGAGGAAATCGTCCGCTTTGTCGAGATGATCTCACCCACCTTTGGCGGCATCAACCTCGAAGACATCAAGGCGCCCGAGTGTTTCTACATCGAACAAGAAGCGCAGCGCCGCTGCGATATCCCGGTCTTCCATGACGACCAACACGGCACCGCCATCATTTCCGGCGCTGGTCTGCTCAACGCCCTTGAAATCGCCCACAAAGAGATCGGCGACGCGTATATCGTCATCAACGGCGCGGGGGCGGCCGGCATCGCCGTCGCCGACCTCTACGTCGCCCTCGGCGCCAACCCCGCCAATATCATCATGGCCGACAGCAACGGCGTCATCTACGCCGGCCGCGAAAAGGGCATGAATGAATACAAGGCGCGCTATGCCACTACCCACGGCGCGCGCACGCTGGCCGAAGCCATGCAAGACAGCGACGTCTTCATCGGCCTGTCCGTGCCCGACAGCGTCAACCGCGATATGGTGCGCAGCATGGCCCGCGACCCGATCATCTTCGCCATGGCCAACCCCGATCCAGAGATCACCTTTGAGGAAGTCCAGGCCTCCCGTCCGGATGTGATCTTTGGCACTGGGCGCAGCGATTACCCCAACCAGGTCAATAACGTGCTCGGCTTCCCCTTCATCTTCCGCGGCGCGCTCGACGTGCGCGCTCGCGCCATCAACATGGAGATGAAGATGGCCGCCACGCGCGCCCTGGCCGACCTCGCCAAAGAAGACGTGCCCGACGGCGTGATGCGCGCCTACGGGCTGACCACGCTGCGCTTCGGTCGCGATTACATCATCCCCAAACCGCTCGACCCGCGCGTGCTGATGCGCCTCGCGCCTGCCGTCGCCCGCGCCGCCGCCGAAAGCGGCGTCGCCCGCCGCGGCCTCGACCTCGACGCCTATATGGACCAGCTCGCCGCACGCATGGGGCGCAGTGTCTTGGTCATGCGCCAGATGGAGCGCAAAGCGCAGCAGGAACCCAAACGCATCGTCTTTGGTGAAGGCGAACACCCCAAGATCATCCGCGCCGCCTATGCCGTGGCCACCCAGGGCATCGCCACCCCGGTGCTGCTGGGGCGCAAACAGGAGATCCTACAGCAGACCCAGACGCTCGACCTGGAATACACGCCTGAAATCGTCGACCCCGCCGACTCGGAGTATGCTTCTGACTACGCGCAGGTTTTCCATGAGCGCCGCCAGCGCCGCGGCATCACCCTCGCCTCGGCCCGCGACCTCATTCGCCAGCCCAACTACTTTGGCCCCATGATGGTCGCGCGCGGCGATGCCGACGGCTATATCGCCGGTGTCACCTACAACTACCCCGATGTGCTGCGCCCCGCCCTCCAGATCGTCGGCACCGAGCACAACCGCTGGGTCAGCGGCGTCTATCTCATGCTCGTCCAAGACCGGCTCTACTTCTTCACCGATGCCACCGTCATCATCGAGCCGACCGTCGAACAACTGGCCGCCATCGCCATCAACGCCGCCGGTTTGGCCCACGAATTCGACGTCGAGCCGCGCATCGCCATGTTGAGCTTCTCCAACTTCGGCAGCACTCCGCATGAACAGGCCGAAAAGATGCGCCAAGCCACCGAACTGGTCAAACAGCGCCACCCTGAATACCAGATCGACGGCGAGATGCAGGCCGACGTCGCCGTCGTGCCCGAACTGATGGAGCGTCACTATCCTTTCAGCCGCGTGCGTGACGCCAATGTCCTGGTCTTCCCGCACCTGGCCGCGGCCAACACCGCCTATAAGCTGTTAAGCCGCCTGGGCGGGGCCGAGGCCATCGGTCCCATCCTGGTCGGCATGGGCAAACCCGTCCAAGTGCTCGCCACCGGCGCCGACGTGCGCGACATCGTCAACGCCGCCATCCTGACCGCCGTCGACGCCCAGTTCAAGGCGCAGACCGTCACCGAACTCACACGTTAGCATCGTCCAACCAGCCCATCGTGGGCCAATAACCCTGCATGTCCCCTTGCGCCGATCGCCCACGCGTTGGGGGCATGCAGGCAAAGAACGCCACCCATTTGGGCGACATACCGATCGCCCTGCGCGAGGCGGGAGCAACATCCACACCTATCTGCACGCCGACACGGTGGGCAGCGGTCTTGACGATGCAAGAGCAGAATGTGACCGGCAGCCGGTTAAGT
>JADLFO010000071.1 GCA_020845455.1 Caldilineaceae bacterium | reverse complement strand
TCTGCTGCCAGTCGATCCAGAGTTCGCCGACCTACGCTTGGGGCGCGTTCGCCAGGACGATCTCCCCGCCCGTGGCGTCGGTGTGATATTCATACTGCTGCCCGTTGGCTTCGATCACCACCCGGTAGCCGGGCGTGATCACCTGGGCGCACATCACGTCGGGCCGGCTGACCCCCAGACAGGAGTCGGGCCAATCCACCGCTTCCACCGACGCAATGGTGATGGCGTCGGCATCCACGCCCAATTGCTGCATCACCATCTGGCGCACGGCTCCTGCGACCTGATCGGCGGCGCTGTCTGCGCTTGGCTCTTGCATAGGTTCCTCCGTCGCGGGCGGGGTGGGCACAGATGGAACCGTGCCGCCCGGCGGCACTGTCCCCCCAGGCGGGATCGTCCCGCCCACCGGTGCAGCAGGCCAAGGCGCCATACACCCCGCCAGCAGCAGCCCCCCGACAAGGGCGCTGATCCACAAAAGCAATCTTGTCTGTTTCATCTCTGTCTTCTCCTCTTTGCGTTCTCCCAAAACGGTTACGCCTGCTATCGTAGCACGATAGGTACAGGCTGCATGTAAGCTTCCGCCATAAGACTGCCCCGCCGCGCGCTTTGTTCCACCTGTGCGGATGCAAAACCGCCTCTACGCAATCATCTACGCAACAGACCTGAAGTGATCCCCATCACGCGGCAAACGCTTGGGATCAGGCGCTGCCGGTGGTACAATGGCATCGGTTGTTCAGGTCTTTGCCCCCGCTTGGTCCCAGGAGGGTCGTATGCTGACGACAGACCACTTGGCCCGTCTGCTGCTCGACGAAGACCGGCTTGCGATCTTGGGCTGCGCCGCGCGCCGGCCTTGCAGCGTCGACGAACTGGCCGAAGCCATCCACGGTAAACGCGCATCGCTTGCCCGCCATCTGGCCCAACTGACCGAGGCCGGTCTGCTCTCTGTCGGCGGCGGCCCCGGCCACGAACGCTATGCGCTCGACGTGCGCACGATCCAGGCGCTCAAACAGACGCTCTTTGCGCGGCCCGCGCCCGCCACCCCCGCCGGGGCCAATGAAAAGGTGCTGGCAAGCTTTGTGCGCGACGGGCGGCTGACCCATCTACCGGCGCAGCACAGCAAACGCCAGGTCGTCTTGCAGTGGCTAGCCGGCCGGTTCGACCCTGACCGCGCCTACAGCGAGCGCGAGGTCAACCACCTGCTGGCCTCTCACGGCGAAGACCATGCCTCGCTGCGCCGCTATCTGGTGGATGCCGGTCTGCTCACGCGCAGCGCGGGCATCTATCGCCGCGCCCCGGCCCGCACCGAGGAACCGCAACCGTGACGTCTGCGCTGCGCGCCATCGGCTTTGACGCCGACGACACCCTTTGGCACAACGAATCGCTTTTCTCGCTCGGCCAAGAGAAGTTCCGCGCCCTGCTCGCGCCCTATCACAGCGCCGAATGGATCAACCGCACGCTCTATGAGACCGAGCTGCGCAACCTGGCGCACTTCGGCTATGGCATCAAGGGCTTTGCGCTGTCGATGATCGAGACCGCCGTCGAACTGACCGAAGGGCGCATCTCCGGCAGCGAGATCGGCCAGATTCTGGCGCTCGCCAAAGCGATGGTCGCCGCACCGGTCGAACTGCTGCCCGGCGTGGAGGAGATCGTGCCGCGGCTTGCCCAATCCTACCCGCTGCTCCTGATCACCAAGGGCGATCTCTTTGACCAGGAGGGCAAACTGGCGCGGTCAGGCCTCGGCGAATACTTTACGCATATTGACATCGTGCGCGAGAAAGATGCCGATGTCTACACTGCCATCCTCGCCAAGCATGGCATCGCGCCGGAAAACTTCCTGATGGTGGGCAATTCGCTGCGTTCGGACATCCTGCCCGTGCTCGCCATCGGCGGGCGCGCCGCCCACATTCCCTATGCCATCACCTGGCAGCACGAAGCCGCCGACGCGCCCGAACCCGCCACCAACGGCTTTCATCATCTAGCATCACTCTATGACCTGCCGGCGCTGCTCCAGACGCTGCCGGCGAACGGCTAGACCGAGGCCTATCGATGCATGGGCGCTGGTTCGGCTATACGCTCGTCGCCATCCAATTTGCTGTGCTGCTCTATCTCGCCGCTAGCGGGCCGTGGCTGGGCCGCGATTGGCCGCTGCTGTTGGAAGTCGCCGGGATCGGGCTGGGGCTGTGGGCGCTGGCGGCCATGCGTGCCGGCAAACTCAACATCACGCCCGCTGTGCGCCCCGGCGCACACTTGGTGAGCCGCGGCCCCTACCGCTGGATTCGCCACCCCATGTACACGTCGCTGCTGCTGGTCGGGCTGGGGCTGGTCTGGAATGCCCCTTCCCCGCTGCGCTGGACGGCGTGGGCGATCTTGGCGGCGGCTCTGCTGGTCAAGCTGCACTATGAGGAGCGGCTGCTCACCGCCGCCTTCGCCGCATACCCGGACTATCAGGCGCGCACCAAGCGGCTAATCCCGTATCTCTATTGACTATAGCTCCAGTTTTTCTCAATCGCTAACCTTGCCTATCACCCCTTTCCACGATGAGAGGAGTCCTGTTGTGAAAATCCGTGCGGTCGTGTCACGAGCCGTCGACCAATTGACCATCGAAGTGATCGACCTGGAGACACCCCACCCCGGCGAAGTGTTGGTACGCATCCACGCCGCCGGCGTCTGCCATTCCGACCTGCACACCTACAAAGGCGAATTACGCACCACGCCGCCGGTGGTCTTGGGCCACGAGGGCGCAGGCGTCGTCGAAGCCGTCGGGCCGGGTGTGACGCGCGTCCGGCCCGGCGACCGGGTGATGATCAACTGGCTGCCCGCCTGTCTGGAATGCCCCTCCTGTTTGGCGGGCCGGCCCACGCTCTGCGAACGCGCCGCCACGACGACCATCCAATCGCGCATGCCCGACGGCACGCTGCGCCATCGCACCCAGGACGGGTTGGAACTCAAGCCCTATCTCAGTTCCGCCACCATGGCGACCTATGCGGTCATCCATCAGAACGGGCTGGCGCCGCTGCCCGACGACGTGCCCTTTGAGGTCGGCGCGGTGATCGGCTGCGCCGTGCTGACCGGCGTGGGCGCGGTGCTCAACACCGCCAAGATCGTGCCGGGCAGTTCCGCGGCGGTGATCGGCTGCGGCGGCGTGGGCTTGAGCGCGCTGCTGGGCTGTGTGCTGGCGGGCTGCTACCCGCTTATCGCCGTGGACATCGCGCAGAGCAAGCTCGACTTTGCGCGCGAGCTGGGCGCGACCCACATCATCAACAGCCGCGAGACCGATGCGGTCGCGGCGCTGCGAGAGATCACCCGCGTAGGGCCGGACTACGCCTTTGACAGCGTGGGCGCAGCCGCGACGGTCAAACAGGCGTTGATGGGCGTGCGCCCCGGCGGAACCGCCGTCGTCATGGGCATGCACGCACTCAAAGAGGAAATCCCCATCCCCGCCGCGCAGTTGATCGCCCAAAACCGCAGTCTGCTCGGCTGCTTTGCCGGTTCCTCCAAACCGTTAGTCGACCTGCCCAAACTGGTAGAGTTGTACCGCGGCGGGCGGCTGCCGGTGGACAGGCTGATCAGCCATCGCTACCCGTTGGAAGAGGCGTCGCAAGCCTTTGCCGACCTGATGGCCGGTCAGGTGGCGCGCGGCGTTCTGATCGTCGAATAGACATGCTGGATGTCGTCATCTGCGGCGCGGGGGTGGCCGGGTGCGCCCTGGCGATCCACCTGCGCCGCCAAGGGTTGGGCGTGCTGGTCGTCGGGCGCAGCCCCGCGGCGCGGCCTGTGGGCGAACATCTGCCGCCCCACGCCCGTCCCCTTCTGACCGAACTCGGCGTGTGGGCCGATTTCCTGAGCGACGGCCATCTGCGCTGTCCCGGCGTCCGCTCGGCCTGGGGCAGCGATCAGATCGAGGCGCGCGATTTTATCTTCACCCCCTTCGGCGACGGCTGGAATCTAGACCGCGCCCGCTTTAACCGCCGGCTGGCCCACAGCGCGCGCCAGGCCGGAGCGGAGGTCGACGACCCCGCCGCGCTCACCGCGCTGGAGAGAACCCCATATGGCTGGCAGGTGGATATCCTGCGCAACGGCGGGCGGGCGTCGCGCGCCTGCCGCCTGGTCGTCGATGCCACGGGGCGCGCCTCGGCGTTGGCGCGCAGGCTGGGCAGCAGCCGCATCGCCGACGACCGGTTGATCGCCGTGGCCGGCTGGCTGGCGAGTGCAGCAAGCGGACACGATCATACGCTGCTGCTGGAAGCTGTTCCCCAGGGCTGGTGGTACAGCACCCCGCTGCCGGATCACACGCAGATCGCGGTCTGGATGACCGACCCGCCGCTGCGCCTGGACAAACCGCGCGCGCTGCAAGCGCTCTGGCGCGATCACCTAGCGCGCACCACGCATATCCGCCAACGGGTGGCCGGCTGTACGCTGGTGGGCGAAATGCTGGTGCGCCCGGCCAACACCTATCGCATGGAGCCGCCGTTTGGGGAGAGCTGGCTGGCGGTGGGCGACGCCGCCGCCGCGCTGGATCCGCTTTCTTCGATGGGGATCTTCCGCGCCCTTACCTCAGCGCACAGCGCGGCCGCAGCCATCGCGCGCCATTTGCGCGGAGACCCTGCGGCCCTTGATGACTATGCGACGACCATGCAGCGCGGCTTCGCGGAGCAGATGACTATGCGCATGTGGGCCTATCGCCAGGAGCAGCGTTGGGCAGACCAGCCGTTTTGGCGCGCGCGGCACACGGCGTCAAGCGCCGGAAGTGTGGAAGAGCATCCCGCCGACCGTGACCGCCGAGGTGTTGCGGTCGTCGGCGGGGCAGGAGGCATAGCCCATGATCTCCCCGGCCGCAACGCCGTCTAGCTGCTCCAATAGCTGGAGGGTCAGATAGATCGGCGCGACGCCGCAGACGTTGTTGCGGTCGCGCACCTGGCGAATGTTTTCGAAAAAGCCGCCGGCATTGCCCACAGCCATCTGCTGGATCAACTGCTGATCCGCTGCGGTCACGGCGGCGCGGGCCGCGACATCCAGCGGCTCACCCCCAAAGGCCGGGCCGACATGCGCCAGGTCACCCGAAGCGATCACCATCACGTTGCGCCCCTGGGTGGCCTCGGCCAGCGTCTCCAGCACGCGGCGCAGCAGCCGGTCTTGCGCCGGGGATGCGCCGTTGTGGATGAAATGATGGAAGCCCCCCACCAGGATCGGCACGACCTCCACCGGCCGCCGCTGCCGCATATGGTGCAGCCAGACAGCGACCAGTTCCAGCGAATGCTCGCCGCGGTGGCGCAGTTCCCCGGCAAAGGCCGCATCCTCGCCTTCGATCTCGTCCACCACCGCCGCCAACCGGTCGACGATCTCGCCCGCAGTCGGGAGGATACCATACGGCGTGGCATAGTGTTGGCGAGTTAGAGTAAAGGGCGCGACGCCGTAATGGTCGGTGCCAAAGATGACCACCAGATCGGCGGCCTGCACGGCGGCGGCGGCCTGGCCCCACACTTGGGCATAGACCGCACCGCCGCGTGGGTAATCGATGTGCGGGCTGAGCAGCCCCACCCGGCCCGACAGCCGAATTGGCCCTGCGCCGTTGCGGCTGTGCCGTGCCTGCGCCAGATACTCCTCCAGCAGCCGGTGCAGCGCATCCGGGTTGGCAGGATAGCTCTGGCCGGCCAGGAGCGACGGGCGGCAGGGCGCTTGGCGAAAGCGGGCGCGCGCCTCGGCGCCGGCCGCGGCGGCGCGGTCGTTCTCCAGCAACAAGGCCTCGTCGAGCGCCAAGATGACCTGCGTCACCAGGTCGCCGGGCACGGCCATGCCGATATAGTGGCTGAGCGCGCCGGTCATCTCGGCTGGGGTATGCGTGCCGTCGCAAAAGGCCAGCACCGCGCCCATCGCCTGCGGCAGCAGCAGCAGACGGTCGCTGAGCTGCAGCGGGTCACGCAGCATTAGGTAGGGCTGTCCATTATGGGCATGGGGGCGGATGTCGAGCGGTCGCAGTTTGGGACAGGGCGCCGGCGGCGTGCTGTAGTCAGCCATTTGACGCAGAAGTTCCTTCGATGGGCGGGATCTGTTTCAGCAATATGATGCAAACGATGGCGGATGTCAAACCGGGCGGGGTGCGACCAACCGCACAGGTCGCACAGAGTAGAGAGTGAGGAGGAACCATGGCCTATTATCTGGTGCGGGCGACGCCGCGGCCCGAACGAATGGACGAACTGGCGGCCAAGTTGGCCGAAGATGCGTTTGTGACGCTGCGTCCCTTTGGCCGGGCGTTGACCCAGGGCCTGTTGGGTGCGCGACGGCTGGACGACGGCCGCGCCGGCTGGGAAGAAGAGGACTACTGCTCGCCGCCGCTGGCGATGGAGCGCGCTGCCGTACTCGACCGCTATTTCACCGGCATCGAGGTCGAGCATGTGGCTGAGAATGAAGGCTGGGCGCAGATCAGAGATTTGCCGCGGCTGATCACAGAATAACCATGGCAGACCTAGTCGACGGGCCGGCGGCGGGAGGCCACGCGCCCAGCGTGCTCCCGCATTCACCGCCCTACCCGGCAAGCTGGCTTGACCATTTCTTTGGTCGACAGTCTGATGGTAGAACGGGAGATGGTCGCCAAACTTCCCACATGGCCGTGGCAGCCGGGAACCTTGGCCGGCTTTGCCTCCGCCCTACTGATACCGCTGGCAGTCTGGCTCCTCCAACAACTGCTCATAGGCTGGCTGCCGGGTCGATAGGCAGTGGGCCGTACGGACACGATATCCCGTACGGACACGAACTATCGTGTCCGTACTATTCCCCCGCCTCTCTGGCCTTTGCGCTCTTAGCGTCCTTTGCGGCGAAATCCTCTGCCCACTGCCCATCTGCCCACTGTCTACTGCCCATAAATGTGCGTATAGCGGTAGTGCAGCTTTTCGACCTCCACCGCCGGGATCTCGTTGGGCCGGCCCAACTGCAGCGCCAGATGCACCGTCTTGGCGATGTCCTCGACCATGATGGCGGCCTTGACCGCGGCGCGCGCGCTCTTGCCCACCGTAAAAACGCCGTGATTCTTGAGCAGCACCGCGGCGCAACTGCCGATGTGCTCCACCACCTGCTGCCCGATCTCCTCTCCGCCGATCAGCGCAAACCCGGCGCAGGGGATCGCCTGGCCGAATTCGTCGGCAATCGCCGTCAGATAGACCGGGATCGGCTGGCCCACCGCGGCAAAGGCCGTGGCGTAGGGCGAATGAGTATGCACGATGCCGTTGACATCGGGCCGGTGACGATAGATATAGAGATGGCTGGCCGTGTCGGACGAGGGCTTAAGTTTGCCCTCGATCACGTTGCCTTCGAGGTCCAACACGACATGGTCTTCAGGGCGCAACTCGTCATACATGATGCCGCTGGGCTTGATCAGCACCAGCCCCGTTCCCGGGTCACGCGCGCTGACATTGCCCGATGTCCATGTCACCAACTTCTCCGCCGGCAGCATCAGATGCAGCTTATGTAGCTCCGCCTTCAATGCCTCTAGCATAGGATTCCTCTCAGAAGATCAACCGCAAAGTTCGCAAAGGCCAGAGGAGAGGGCTTAGAACACCTACATCCCTCTTCTTGCGTCCTTTGCGGTGAATAATATTTACTCCGTCAACACCGCGCGGCGCAGGGCGCGCAGCCGCTTCATAACATCGTTCTCGCCGCGGCCAAAGTAGCTGTAAAGCGTGCTGTACTCGGCGTAGAGCTGGTCATAGACTGCGGCGTTTTCAGGGATGGGCCGGTAGACTTCGTCTTTCAGCCCGCCCATCGCCTGCGCCGCGGCCAAGATATCGGCATAGCCGCCCGCGGCCGCGCCCGCCGCCACCGCGCCGTGCATGGCCGCACCCAACGCGCCGCCCAGCGCGCTCTCGATGATGCGATACTCGCGGTTGGTCACATCCGCATAGATCTGCATCAGCAGCCGGTTGCGCTCCGGCAGCCCGCCCGCGGCCACGATGCGGTTCACCGGCACGCCGCCGCGCGTCAGCGCCTCGATGATCTCACGCGTGCCAAAGGCCGTGGACTCCAACAACGCCCGATAGATGTCCGGTGCGGTCGTCGCCAGCGTCGCGCCGATCAACAGCCCGCTTAGCTCCACATCCACCAGCGTCGAGCGGTTGCCGTTCCACCAGTCCAAGGCCAGCAGCCCGTGTTCACCCGGCTTCTGCTTGGCCGCTTCCTCCTCTAACAGCGCGTGCAGCGGCAGCCCGCGGCGCTTGGCCTCTTCGTGGTAGACCGGCGGCACGGCGTTATCCACAAACCAGGCGAAGATGTCGCCCACGCCGCTTTGCCCCGCCTCATAGCCGTAGAGGCCCGGCACAATGCCGTCTTCCACCACGCCGCACATCCCCTCGACCTCGACGCGTTCCGTGCCCAGCACCATGTGGCAGTTGCTTGTGCCCATGATAATGGTCATCACGCCGGGGTCGGTGGCCTGGGCCGCGGGCACAGTGGCGTGCGCGTCGACGTTGGCGACCGCCACCGCCGTGCCGGGCCGCAGCCCGGTCCAGGCCGCGGCCTGTTCGGTCAGCCCTCCCGCCTTGGCCCCCAGCGGCAGGATATCGCGGCTCATCTTGCTGTCCACAATGTCCGCCATGTCGGGGTGAAGCGCGGCGAAGTAGCCACGGCTGGGGAAGCCCTCGCCCTTCTGCCAGATCGCCTTATAGCCCGCCGTGCAGGAATTGCGCGTCTCGCGCCCGGTCAACTGCCAGATCACCCAGTCGGCGGCTTCCAGCATCCGGCCCGCGGCGTGATAGATGTGCGGCGCTTCGTCGAGAATTTGCAGCGCCTTGCTGAAAAACCATTCCGACGAAATCTTGCCGCCATAGAGGTCGAGCCAGCTTTCGCCCCGTTCACGCGCCACGGCGTTGATGCGGTCGGCTTCGGGCTGCGCCGCGTGGTGCTTCCACAGCTTGACCCAGGCGTGCGGCTCGTTGCGATACTCCGGCAGTTGGCTGAGCGGCGTACCGTCCTGCGTGGTGGGCAGCATCGTGCAGGCAGTGAAGTCGATCCCCACGCCGATCACATCTGCCGGGTCTACCCCGCTCTCGGCCAGCACGGCCGGGATCGTCTGCTTCAGGACCTCAATATAGTCGTTGGGGTCTTGCAGCGCCCAGTCCGGCTCCAGCCGGATTTGCGTGCCGGGCAGGGTCTCGTCGATGACGCCGTTGGCGTAGCGATGCACCGCGGTCGCGACCTCGCGCCCGTCGGCGACATCCACCAACAGCGCGCGGCCGGACTCGGTGCCGAAGTCCACGCCGATGGCATATTTGGGACTCATCATACTCTCCTTGCGCGCCATAGGGCGATGCGTGGTTTACGGTGCTTAATTGGGCAAGGGTTCAAAGCCCGTGATCGAGCGATGCTATGACCTAGCGGTGATAGTAGACATCCCAGCCCTGATATTTGGTCAGCGCCTCATAGACGGCCTGCGAGGTCTGTGCCGGGTTGACCGTCACATGATGCTCATAGCCGTTTTCGCAGATATGCTGCAACAGCCCTTGAAAGCGCGGCACCTTGACCACGCCATAGCCGCCAAAGGTGAGCAGCGTATCGTCGGTGAATTCCCCCTCACCCACATAGGCGCGCAGCTTGCCGTCGAAGTCGTCGGTCGTGACGCGCAGATAGGTGAAGGCATCGGGCTTGATGCGCCCGTAGATCGTGCCGTAGGTATTTTCTGCGCCCACCGTCCCGGCGATGATCTCCTGATAGTACATGTGCAGCGGCTGATCGCTCGCCTCCTGCTTGAAGATATCTTTGGGCAGGTTGCTGCAATGGAAGATCACTGCCTTATCCGGGTCTTCGCCATAGTTATTGTTCCAGTCCACCAGCGCGCTCGGCTTCTGGCTGGCCTGGGCCAAGACATACATGGCAACCGCGCCCATCGTGTCCACTTCACAGGCGGCGGGGATCAAGTCGTTGCTCATCATGCTCATCAGCGTGCAGGGCACCACGCCGAAAAACTCTTCCATCGCCGTCCAGCACTGGATCGACGAAGCCGACAGCGCCTTGTCGCGCATCCAGCGGTCCACGGTCGCGCCGAACTTCGCCATCTTGACCAGCGACTGCTCCGGCACGTTGGCGGTGTCCACATAGGCGCGGATCGCGGCCAGCTTCTCGCCCACCGCCGGGTCGTCGTCACTCAGGGCGTTGACCCAGCCAAAGAGTTCATAAAGGTCCAAGGTCTCAATCGAGATGCCGTGCTGTTCCAACAGCTTTTCGCTGTAGCGTACGGTGTTGAAGTTGGTGGGCCGCGCGCCCAGTGCGCCGACGCGCAGCCCCTTTAGGCTGCGGGTCACACGGCAGGTCGCGCCAAAGTTCGCCAGGTCGCGCTGGAAACTGGGATGGCTGGGCGCGACAGTGTGCAGCGAGGTCAGCGTAAAGGGGATCGCATACTGGCGCAGGTTGTTGCACAGCGACATCTTGCCACAGAAGCTGTCGCGGCGGTCGGCAATCGTCATGGTGTCGACCACGTCGGGATAGGCCTGCACCAGCACCGGCGCCTTCAGCCCCGACCAGCGCAGGCTGTTGGCGACGGCGCGCTCATCGCCGAAGTTGGGCAGCGTCACGACCACGCCGTCGATCTCATGGCGGTGCGCGTCAAGCAACTCGGCGCATTTGCGCGCATCCTCGACGCTCTCGACGCTGCCATATTCGGTGTCTTGGGGAGAAAGCGCAACAGCTTTGTAGCCGGCGCTTTCCAAGGTTTGAATCATCTCGGCGCGGCCGCTCTCGCACAGATAGCTGGGGAAAAAACCGCGGTTGCCGACGATCAGGCCAAGGGTAACGGGTTTCATGGGGTTGCTCCTCATGCAGTTCTCATGAAGTTATGATGCGATTCAAGCCAGACGGTGCGCCGCCACATGCGACGCTCCCTTCTCTGCATCTTCCTATTTTCTATCTTCTATTTCCTATCCTCTATCTACGGCAACTCCACGCTGCGACCTGGCGGATCAACTCCCTAGCTTCGGCCTCGCCATCGACCTGTGTGTGCAGCATCAGCCCCGCAGGGTCCAGTTCGGCCAGCAGCGGCTCAATGTCCGCCCGCGTCACCGTCAGATGCAGCGCCCGACCCGCCGTCTGGATGCGCTTGAGCAGCGGGATCCAAGCGCGCATCGGCGGCTGCCCCGCGCCCGGCACCCACTGGATGGCGCGGATTTCGGGAATCGCCAACAGCCAGTCTAAATGACAAATACACTGCGGGCCATCCAAGTGATAGATCACCTGATCCAGCCAGCACGCCTGCGCCCGCAGTTCATCCAGAAAAAAGCGTTCGGCCATGGCGGGCGAGATCAGCGCCAGCAGGTCACACTGGATCACGTTGCAGCGCCCCGTGCCCCAGGTGGGCAGCCAGCCTGAAGACGAGCCGCCGGTCTGCCAATCGACGCAGGCAAAGAACGCCGTGTAGACCGGGTCGACCAGCGCGGCCAGTTCGGCCATGGCGGCCTGCACCGCGGCGGGGCGGTCGATCAGGTCAAAACAGAGTTCTTGCCGCCCGCGCAGCGCAGCCAGCGCGTCCCCACCTGCGTGCGTGTCGGGGATGCCGGTGATCCACTTGCCCCGGCCCGCGTCGGCGGCGGCGCGCAGCAGATCGATCATCAGCCGCCACCAGCGGTTGCCGGGGTCCAGTTCAAGCGCAGGACGGGTGTCCCAGTCCGTGATCACCGGGTCGGCCCAGCTCGTATCCGGCGCAAAGTGGATGGGCGCGCCCAGAAAGCCGGCAAAGATATCCGGCCCCAAGTTGGCATGGAACAAGGGAAACGCTTCGCCGCCGTAATAGGTGCAGCGGATGCGCTCCGCCTGGCTTTCCAGCGCATAGTCCAGGTTGGTCCAGCGTGCTATCATCGAACCGGGGTCGGCGACCGGGCGCGTGGCGACGCCGGTGCGCGGGGCCGTCACCTGGATACAGGCCCGGTCCACCGCCTCACAACGCCACCACGCCAGCAGACGCTGCTGCGCCTGCTCCCAGTCGTCTTTATAGTCCATATAACCTGGGCGGTAAGCTACCGCCCGTTCTAGTCTGCATGAGACGGCGGTCTATAGTAGATTCGCCAACTAGTGCCTACAACCGCGGCTACAATTCTTATGCACTGCTATCCAGCGGTATCCAGACGCGCATCACGCCCGGCCCGCGGTTGGCCCAGGCATAGTAGGGGATCGCCGTGAGCTTGACGGCGCGGCCCTGCGGCGGCGTCAGATTATCGAGCGGACGGTAGAGCGTGCCATCCCAGCCCGACGTATCATAGGCCACCCCGTCCAGTTGCACGGTCGTGACACCGTTCAACAGGCTGGGCTGCCGGCGTGTCGTCATCTGCGTATTGGGCGAAATCGCCACATCCTGCAGGTCGACATCGGCGGGCTGGTCGGCCTGCTCCAGACAGTAGACTAGCGGGCCGCGGCGCAGCGCCACGCTGCCGCGCGTGGGGTCGACGCGCGGGTGCGCGGCCAGCAGCGCGGGCGACATCTCCAGCGAGAGCGTCACCGTATCGCCGGGCTGCCAGGCCCGGTTGACCACGGCATAGCCGGTCCCCGGCTCCACTGCCAGCGGCGTACCGTTCACAGCCGGCTTAGCCGACTCCGCCCAGTTGGGGATACGCAGCCGTAGTTCCCAGGGCAGGCCGTCGGTCGCGCCCACGGTCAGTTTTACCTCGCCCGACCATGGATAGTCGGTCTCCATCTCTAGCCCCACCTTGCGCCCCTCGAACTCCGGTGTAAGCTTGGCGGTAGTGTACTGGTGAATCTGGACGCCGGCGGCGTCGGTCGTCACCAGATAGTGCGCCAGCGAGGCCAGCAGCCGCATCACGTTGGGCGGGCAGCAGGCGCAGCCGTGCCATTCGGGCCGCACAATGTGCTTGCGCCCCAACCACGGCTCGCTGCCGCGGCTGAGCAGCGGGTTCACATAGAAATAGCGGCAGCCATCCAACGAGACGCCGCTCAGGAAAGCGTTATAGAGCGTCAGTTCCATCAGGTCGGCAAAGCGGCGTTCGCCGGTCGCCAGCAGCATCCGCCAGGCCCACTGGATGCTGGCGATCTGGGCGCAGGTCTCGCAATAGGCGCGCTCGTTGGGCAGTTCATAGGCTTCGCCAAACGCCTCGCCGGCGTGCTGCGCGCCCAAGCCGCCGGTGACATGCAGCTTCTTGCCCACCATGTTCTGCCACAGCCGCTCCAGCGCCGCCATCAGGGCCGGCTCGCCGGTCTCCAGATAGGCGTCGGTCATGCCTGCGGTCAGGTAAAGCTGGCGCACGGCATGGCCTTCCATGGTTTCGGCGTCGCGCACCGGCACATGATCCTGATAATAGGCCGACGTGCCCCAGCGGTGCGTGCCCAACAGCCCGCGCCCGCGCTGGTCGAGAAAGTAGATCGCCAGGTCCAGATAGCGGCGCTCCCCCGTGGCGCGATAGAGTTCCACCAACGCAGTCTCGACCTCCGGATGGCCGGGCGTGCCGGCGCGCTTGCCGGGGCCAAAGACCGAATCGATATAGTCGGCAAAGCGGCGCGAGACATTGAGCAGCCGTTCATCGCCCGTGCCGCGGTAATAGGCGACCGCCGCCTGAAACAGATGGCCCGCGCAGTAGAGTTCATGGCCGTGCTGTAAATCTTGCCAGCGGCGCTGCGGCTCCACCACCTGCCAATAGGAGTTAAGATAGCCGTCCTCGCCCTGGGCGTCCTCGACCAAGCGGATGGCGTAGTCGGCCATCTGCGCCAGTTCGGGGTCGTCATGCCGCGCCAGTTCATAGCCCACCGCTTCCAGCCACTTATAGACATCCGAATCCATAAAGACCGGGGTGCGATAGTCGCCTTCGCCCTTGCCCGCGGCCAGCAGCAGATTGTTGAAATTGCCCGATTTCTCCAGTTGCCGGTAGCCATGGCGCAGGCTGACCGTCTGGTTTGTATCCTGCCAGCCCTCCCAGAAGCCGCCGCCGATCTCCACCGCGTCAAGCGGCAGCGTGCGGAGCGTGGCATAGGGGCTGGCGGTAGTATCCACAGGACCCTTGTGCATAGCGATTTCATCCTCTAGATATTGTAGGGCGGCAGCATACCGCCCGTTCTGGTCTGGTACACCGGCGGCACATAGGAGTTTCGCAAAACAAACGACAACCATCGCTTCGTAGCGGCGGTATGGTACCGCCGGTCTAGGCATCGGCGGTACCATACCGCCGCTACAAGTCTACTTGCTGTGATGCAAGAAGACGCCGAACTCGCCGCGGATCGCGCCTTGGTTGGCAAAGGGGTGCAAAAACAGCGTCTGCTCAGTTTCGGCGGGCAGCGCGGCGTTGGCCTGCGATTGGGCAAAGAGCGGCGGGCGGCTCAACTGCACCCCGGCCACGCGCAGCACCGGCCCCAGTTGGCCTTCGGGCGCAGCCTCTTCGACCGCGGCCGGCGGCTGCATCCTATCGGCTTCAAGCTGCACATCGTCGGGATAGAGGCCACGGCGGCCATGAAAGACCACGGTGTCGGGCTGGGCGTCTTGGAAATAGGCATAGACCAGCGGCCCGCGCTGAAGCGCGGCCACATCGTCGTTGCCGCGCCAGACCAGCGGCAGCGGCAGGTCAAGATACACCGTCGTGCCGCCGCTCGGCCACTCCCGCTCGATCACATAGAAGTCGCCGGCCTCGACCGTCACCGGCGCGGCGTCGCCCACGCGCACCGTCGCGCCCTGCGCATGGGGCGGGATGGCAAGATGCAGCGCAAAGCGTGCGTCCTGCTCCGGCCGCACCTCAATCTGCACCGCGCCGCCCGACGGGTAATCCGTGCGCTGCTCCAGATGTACGGCAGGGCCGCCCTCCGGGCGCAGGGTGGCGGCGCCGGCGGTATACATCAGCACGGCAGGCGCGTTGCCGCGCAGCCCATAGAGATAGGTCGGCATGCGCCCGGCGATGCGGTGGCCCGCGGCGTTGCAGCAGTTGGGGCTTTCCGGTTCGCGCGCCCGCCCGTTGAGCGGCGTGAAATAGCTCCAGTTCGTGCCGTCCGCCAGTTGCGCCGCCAGGAAATGGTTGAACAGGTCGCGCTCGATCTCGTCGATATAGCGCTGCTCCCCCGTCCAGCGCAGCGCCTGGTCCAGCAGCAGGATCCAGGTGTGCTGGGGGCAGACCTCGATCTGGTTGCGCGCGTTGTAATATTTGTGCGGCACATAGCGTTCGAGCGAACTCATGCCGCCGGTCAGGAAGATCCACTCGTCCGCCAGCCGGTTGACCGACCCGATCACCACGTCGCGATATTCCTGTTTGCCCGTGGCGTTGTAAAGCGCGGCCAAGCCCAGCAGCGTCATGTGGAAGGTGTGGGCGTGCATGTTTTCGCGCAGTTCGAAGACATCCTTCTCCCCGGCGGCAAACTGGCGCATGGCCGTATAGCCGCAGCTGTGGTTGGCTTGGGGATACTGCGCCCACCACTCATCCCATTTCGCCAGCGTCGCCTCGCCCCATTCAATATAGCGGCTGTCGCCGCTCGCCATGCCCAGCAGCACCATTGGCTCCAGGATCAGCGTGCCCTCGCCGCCGTCATGGCCGTTGCCGGGGAAGGGGCCGACCAGCGGGAACTGCCCCGGCTCCACGCCCCAATGTTCCATGATAAAGTCGCCTAGCCGCCGCGCCGTGTTGAGTGCGGTCTCGCTCCCCAGCAGGTCATGGCAGACAAGCAGCCCATGCAGCACATAGTACATCTCATACAGTTCCATGCCGCGCGCCGGCGTGCGATGGAACGGGCGCGTGATGCCCAGATAACCGTTCGCCTCCTGGCTGGCCGCCAGCCGGTCGACGATCTCCTGCACGCGGTCGAGCAGCGCCTGATCATGTGAGATCAGCGCGCTATAGGTCGCAGCGTCCAGCCACTTGCCGATCTGCTCGCCCAGCCAGAACCACTCATCATAGTTCTTGCGTTCGTGCAGCCGGATAAACTCTTCAGACAGCAGCGCGTCCTTTAACCGTCCAGTTTGGTTGGCGCGAAAACGTTGGCCCAGAAAGCCGCCGACCGACTCGATGTCGCTCGGAGCGACGGGCTGCAAAACAGGCGCATTCATAATGTCGTTCAATCCTTCTAT